>NZ_AAWL01000005.1 GCF_000169155.1 Thermosinus carboxydivorans Nor1 | reverse complement strand
TTGGAATATAACTGCCCTGCAGTAACNCATGCCGTAGTAACTCAGCTATCCACTCTGCATCTTTAACATCTGTCTTGCGTCCCGGAACTGCTTTTATGTGTTGTGCATTGACTACCAAAATCTCAATTCCCGTATGTTCTAAAAGATTGTAAATTGGTTTCCAGTAAACTCCCGTGCTTTCCATAGCTACATGACTACAGCCGTGACTTTGAAGCCAGCTTACTAATTCATGCAAGTCGTCCGTCATAGTGCCAAATGTTCGAATTTCTTTGTTGTCAGGTGTGATAACGCAGGCAACGATAATCTTCTTGTGAACATCCATACCACAACAGCGTTCATGGACAATGCGGATTACTTGTTTCATGAGAAGATCCCCTCTGCGGCCTTATTTTGCGACTGGTGCAGTAACCCTTGTACGAGTAATCTACTCCGCGTGCTTCCTAAATGTAGGAGCAACAATTTGTGGTGCACCAGGTAACTGGGGTTCAGTCTACCCTTCAGGCTCGAAGCACTAGCAAGCTATCGACCTCTCTTCGCCAGCCGCAAAAAAATTATTCTACATATGCACCTGGTTTTCATTCTTTGTTGGTGTCGTGCTAACGACATGGGGGGTCTACCCTGAAAACCGGTAACATCACACGGTGAGTATTGGAACCGCAGAGGACACGGAGATAAAATTCTATTAAAATTAATTAAAACCCCAAGTGCGATGTATATCGCACTCTCCGTGCGCTCCGCGGTTCAATCCCGGTTTTTCTGACTTGTGGTGCCATTTATTGGCATGATTATCTTCGCGGTTAAAAACTTATACTTTCTGATATAGTTAAAAATCCCCGGTTCGTGCGAACCAGGGATTGGTGCGATTACGCTGGCTTTTTCGTATCTTCCCGGCCGTAGGGGAGAGGGATGTATTGCACCGACGGACGCCGTTGGGCGGGCTGGGGATAAAGCTCCATAAGCTCAAAAATTTCCGGCGGTAAATCAGGATTAATTGGCAGATTCATTTCTTTTAGCTTGTCGCAAGTAATGGGATAATCGTGGGTCCAGCGGCCTTCGGTCAGCATTTTGGCCAGCTCGCGGGCCTTCTCGGCGTCCATTTTGTCGGACAGCAGCCGGGCGACGAAATCCTCTACCTGCTTGATGGCCTTTTCGGCGATATCCGCCATTATAAGGGTGTTGTCATCCACCCGGTCAATACTCTTTTGCTTCACCGCCTTCAGGATCGACGCCGCCGGATATTGGCCGAGCTGCGGATCAACCGGGCCCAACACGGCATTGCAGTCCATGACGATTTCATCGGCGGCCAGCGCGATCATTGTACCGCCGCTCATGGCGTAGTGGGGAACGAACACAGTCACTTTGGCCGGATGGCGCATCAGCGCATGGGCGATTTGCTCCGACGCCAGCACCAGCCCACCCGGGGTATGAAGCACCAGGTCTATGGGCATATCGTCAGGCGTAAGCCGGATCGCCCGCAGGATGTGTTCCGAATCCTCGATATTGATATACCGGCTAATAGGTACTCCGAGTAGACTGATGGCCTCCTGCCGGTGAATCATGGTAATAAGCCGCGAACCCCGTTTTTGCTCAAATTGTTGGATTAACCGCAAGCGGGCTCGCTCAATGTTTTGTTGCTTGAACATGGGCCAAACGGTAAAAACAAAAAAGAGCAGCCAAAAAATGCCGGAAAAGTCCATAATACCCCTCCATCAATAGTATACCCTGACATTTTGCCGACAACCGCCCTTTTTCCTGCTTGACTCCGCCATTTTTTATTTTGCATAACTTTCGGCAGTTTCAATTGCCCGGGCGAGTAGGGAAAACTCTTCAGGATACGCCCACTCTTGAACCACACAAAAACACCGCTTTTCCTTACGGCAAGCGGTGTTTGCTTTAATTCGCGGCCGTTAGTTAATTTAACCCTTTGGTGCCGGCGTCACCATGCCGTTAACGCTGACCAGCCAGCTGGCAATCCAGCCGGTGGTAGTGCCGTCCGGCAGCACCACCTTATACCAACCAAAGGCCTCATCTTTAATCGTCACCGTAGTGCCTTTATTGACCTTGGTTATCGACGGGAAATTAGTGCCGGGGCCGGTGCGAACATTGACGTTGTTGCCGGTAACCACTCCCGACATCAGTGATACCGGCGGCATTCCCGCACTTGGCATCATCGGCCCGGTGATTATGTTACCGGCAGCGGTTGCCTCTATCTCGCCGCCACCTGTCTGGGAAGCGGTCACCGTGTCGCCCCATTGGCTGGCCGATACCTTGTCATCGTTTGACTGGCTGGCTGTGGTGTATTCGACTTCACCGGTCATATCAATAGGATTTAGTGCATATACGTCCATTTCGGTTGTGCTGGTAACCCGTGCCCATACTTTAAGCACAATAGTAATATCTACTTCACGAGGTTCGTCTTCGTCGAAATCATAATCGACAAATTCTACCGAAACATCGGCAGCGCATTTCATGCCCGGCTCGGCGCCCTCGATAACAATGTCGCGCGTCCAGCGAACATTATTTTTGTGGAATGAGTGCACCGGCTGATTGGGCAAATCGGCTACATACATGACCTTGACTTCCAGGTCGCCACGGACAATGACCTTATCGCGAATAACGGTAACGTCATCAATATCGACATCTTTTACATATACATCAACAATCTGCTCAATGTCAGGCTTTTGGGCCGGCACCGTCAGGGTAAAGTCTAGTACCCGCTGCTCCATACCTGCGCCAAGAACCTGTTCGACTTTTATCTTTTCCGGCCCAGGCTCGAAACAATAACACTCATTGTTGGCATCGGCTCTGGTAGCGGTTTTTTTCTCGTCCATCTTTCCCCCCCCTTTTTGAACTTTTGCCCAAACGCTTATCCTTTCGGCTTAGGCGGTAATGCACCACCAATTACTACCTCACGGTCAGTCATAACTTTGGCAGTTACCTTGAGGACAACCGACACGTCAAACTCGCGGGTGCCGGGCGGGCATTTTACGTCGTCATCGTCATCGCAGTCATCATGGTGATGGTTGCAATCATCGTCATCATCGTCACACCAATCGGTGTTCTTGTAATATGTGTATTTGGTTCCGCGGTTGCGGAAATGGCGGTGATGGTGGTGATGGTGATGGTGATCATTATCATTGCATTCTTCATCAATGTCGTAATCGACATATTCTACGATCACATCGGCATCGGCGTCCATGCCTTTACGGGCGCCCGGAACGACAATATCAGCAGTCCACCGGTAGTTTTTGAGTTCTACCGCATGCACAGGCTGCTGCGGCAGGCAGGCGATATAGATTGCCTTGACTTCAAACTCGCCGCGCACAATGACCTTGTCAGTAATAACATCGACAGTGTCGATACATACATCCTTGACAAACACGTCCACGATCTGCTCAATGGCCGGTTTTCTTTCCGGGACGCGCACATGAATATCAAGAACTTTCTGTTTCTCACCTTCGCCGATAACCTGGCGCACTACGATTGTTTGCGGACCGGTTTGCTCTCCCAAGGTACAATTAGCCGTATAAGCCCGAAGGTCTTTATCGTCCACAGATATTCCCCCCCTTTGTATGTTCTACTTATATATATGCCTGTGCCATTTGGGGTGTGACACAAAAAACAATGCTAGACGGGACCTGACGGCAGCTGACAGAAGGATTTTTTTATTTTACAATAGGTAACAAGAAAACCATGTATGAAAATAGAGGTGATGGAATGCGCATTTCCTGGAAGCAATACGCCGTCGTCGGCCTGGGCGGACTGATTTCGGCTGCCGGCATTAACGCCTTTTTAGTGCCGCATCATTTCCTCAGCGGCGGTATCAGCGGCATCGCCATGATTTTGTACTTTCTTTTTGGTTGGCCGATTGGCCTCATGATTGCACTCCTCAACATCCCCCTGTTCATCGCCGCCTACCGTCTGCTGGATAAAGAATATACGATCGGCGCTCTCTACGGCATGATCGTCTTTGCCAGCGCCGTAGACGCCACCCGTTTTCTCGCTGACCTTAACCTGGTAGACGATACTGTGTTGGCCGCCATTTATGGCGGCGTCATCGGCGGCATCGGTTCAGGCCTCATCTTCCGGGCAAACGGCAGCGGCGGCGGGCTGGATATTATCGTGGCCATCCTCAAAAAATACTACGCCTTTAATATGGGGCTCGCCGGCTTTGCCATCAACTGCGTCATTATGGTAGTGGCCGCGGCGCTGTTTGGCCTTAAACCGGCCATGTATACCCTCATCTCCATGTTCGTAAGCGCCAATCTAACAGACAAGGTTATTGAAGGGTTCAACCGCAAAAAAACGGTCATTATCATTTCCGACCAAAGCGAGGCAATCGCCGGCGCTATTCTGCAGGAACTGGGCCGGGGAGTAACTTTCCTGCAAGGGGAAGGCGCCTTTACCCGGAAGGATAAGCAGGTTATCTTTGTTGTCGTAACCTTAACGCAAATTGCGAAAATCAAGTTTATTGTCGAGCGGTGCGACCCCTGCGCCTTCATGATCGTGCAAGATGCGGCCGAGGTCCTGGGCCGGGGTTTTACGCTGTAGCGCTTTAGCCCCAGCTATCCGCATTTGGTCATCACTTAAATCTATGTGCAGGCGCCAAAATCAACACAACTTTTATCGCTGCCGATACAAGAAACATAACATTTCGACACACACCGTCATAGTATATAACAGAAGGTCTTTCCCTCGCGAAGGGCCAATCTGAATAGGAGGTTGTGTGTCGTTATGTACTCTACAAAATATCCCAAGTGGCACTGCGGCCATGGCAAATATGACTGCGACTGCGACTACGATTATGACTATGACTGCGGCGACTATATGCCCATGGATGACTGCTGCATGCCCAAAATGCCCTGCAAAATGGAGAAGAAATGCGTAAAAACCTTCACCAGCACCTATAAACTGTACAAAATTTGCCACTACCGACTCTATAAGGTTTGCCCGCACTGCCGTCACGAGTATGACTACCACCGTTACGGCATGTGCCCTAAGTGCATGAAGATGTATTAGACGGCAAAAAAGTTCCGCAAGGCTTAGCCTCGCGGAACTTTTTTGCATGTCTGTTTATTTGCCGATAAACTCCTGAACCACATAGACAGACCCGTTCGCGTCGTGACGCACGCCGATGCCCACTTCGGTGTAGTTAGAGCTGAGAATATTGGCGCGGTGTCCCGGGCTGTTCATGAACGCCAGCTCAGCGCTGGCCACATTCTGGTTAATGGCCAGGTTCTCACCGGCGTAGCGATAACTGATGCCGGCAGCGCGCATGCGGTCAAAGGGCGATTGGCCTTCCGGATTGTAGTGGGAGAAATAGCCGCGGTTAATCATGTCCTGGGCATAACGTCTGGCAAGGTCGGTGAGCTGGGGATTGACTTTCAAGGCCGGCAGACCATATTTAGCCCGGTCGGCGTTGAGAAGGGCAACTGCCTGCTGTTCTTCAGCGGCAACGGATGCCGAACTGGTCGGCTGCGACTGGGTCGGCTTAGTTTGGGTCGGCTGAGTCTGGTTAGCCGACGGGGTATGTACCCCATTGCTGGGCGGCGCAGAAGTTTTTGCCGGCGTTTCCTTGCTGCCGTCCTTGCCGCCTTTAGTCAGCATGGCAAGCAGCCCGAGAGCGGCGACACCCATGAGAACCTTGTCAGCCTTGTCAGCCTTGTCCACTTTTTCGGTAGCCTGGACCTCCGGGGTAGCGGCCAAAGCGGCAGTGGCATAGGCCCCTCCCAGCGAAGTGACAAGCATCGAACCAATGGTAACGCTTAAAACGGCGATTTTGGCTAATTTGCTGCTGCGCATCATTTCCCTGCCTTTCCGTGATATTGGGACCCCGGTTCGCTATAAATATTCGTTATCCGTTAATAAAATCCTTTTATGCGCCATCCGGTAATGTTTGGCAGAAAAAGGCGCCAAGGCAGCTTTCTTTTAAGAAACCGCAAAGATATTCATGACATAAATGTCACCACAAAACATGAAAACATTGAAGTTTAACCACGGAGGACACAGAGCGCGTGATATCTATCACGCGAAGAATATAATAATTTAAATTCCTCCGCGTCCTCTGTGGTTCCCTATATTTTCCAACTTGAAGTCACCGATTTTTCAGGGTAGACCCCCCATGTCGTTAGCACGACACTAACAAAGAATGAAAACCAGGTGTAGAGTTTTCGGAGTAGATGGAATAGATAATCATACCAATAAATTGGCACCACAAGCCAGGAAAACCGGGATTGAACCGCGGAGCGCACGGAGAGTGCGATATGAATCGCACTTGGGGTTTTAATTAATTTTATTTAATAGAATTTTGTCTCCGTGTCCTCTACGGTTCCCCTCCACTTTCCCTTCGCTAAAGACCAATCTTCGTCTTAGGCATGCCCAGCCGGAACTTGCCGCGCGTCTCAAGGCCACCCACGCCTTCCACGCCGGTAACCGAGGCGGTAATTGCATCGCTGATGTCGACCGTCTTATTGATGGGGGTAAAAGCTACTTTCTCCGCGATAAACACCGGGTCGTAGGCATGAATAAAAATGCGAGTCGGCGAACTGGCAAAATTGGCCCCCGCTTCCAAGATGGCCTCAAAATAGGACTGACAGGCGCCAGCGAAAATGACAAGTTCGTCGCGGGAAGGTTCAAACTGGCGGGCATTGCGCACCGACTGGATATAGTATTTGGAGTTGCGATAGCTGTTAAGATCGCGCCAGTCCTGCTCCTTTTTCCCGCTGCCAACTAACGCGTCGTGGCCGGTAACGACGAGAATGTCAGGGCGGTATTCCTGCAGCAAGGGAATAATCATCTCTGGCTGTTTGGACTCCTCAATCCATTTACCGTGGGCCTCGATATTAAGCTGACTGTACGTCTTGAGGCACATTCTCAAATATTCCTCGTCGCCGTCGATATGCAGGACCCGCCCTGGGCAATCAAAAAAATCAAACTTTTTGACGGCCTCAGCTCGAGCCATTTCCCGCTGCTCACGCTCCAGGTTGCGGCGCAACATCACCCGTTTGAGACTCTCGTTGTGCATACTCTCCATTCGGATAATCTCGTTGCGCAAATGCTCGGCGTCAATGCGCTGTACATCATCAAGCGGGGCATCGGCCATCAGGCGGTAATGTAGCCCCTTTAGTATACAGTGCCTAACGCCTGCCCCGTCGCAGAAAATATCGGTCACTTTGAAGACAATATCGCCGCCATGCGATTTGCGAATAACAAGGTCGCCAACAGATATGGGCACAGTCACCCCTCCCTCCCATTACTACATACTATGTAGCATGGCAAGCGATTGCTACTTGCGGCAGCAGGCGCTTTTTCCCGTCGCCGGGGTGACAATCGACAAGAGTCCTCAATATACTGTAGTAAGCTCGGAGGAGTGGTTCCGGCTGTGGTTTCGCACTCACAGCCCCTGCAGGATTTCCAGCGAGGTGATGGGCACATGATAACCGTAGTCGTTCCAGCCAAGAACGAAGCTGGCCGCATCACCACGGTGCTGCAAAACTTGGCAACCCTGCCGATCGATCACATTATTCTGGTATGCAACGGCTCTAAAGATGGCACTATGCAGGAAGTTTTGCAGATGCGGCTGCCAAAACTTCAGATTATCTATTTTGAGGAATGTCTGGGCATCGATGTCCCCCGCGCCATCGGCGCCAAAGTGGCCTTGACTTTAGGCAGCGATGTCGTCGCTTTTGTCGATGGAGATATGGTCGGCACCTTCACCGAAAACCTGATGGAATTAGTTGACGGCGTTCTGCTAAACCACCTCGACATGGCACTGACAAACTGCTACCCATCGCCGCCGCGCCACGTTGAACGCTATAATCCTACTTTTCAATGGCGGCTTAACCTCAACAAAGAACTCGGCCTGGATAAAAAAATCAACCTGGCTACCCCGGCCCACGGCCCACATGCCGTTTCCCGCCGGTTCTTGGAAACCATCCCTTTGCGGGAGCTGGCCGTCCCGCCGGTAGCCATGGCGCTCGCCAGGCTGCAGAAACTCCGCATTGATATCGCCACAACCATCCCTCATTACCGGCTAGGTTCGTCCATCAAAAATCAAATCCACACCAACAAAATCATCGACACTATTGTCGGCGACTGTTTGGAAGCCATCGCCGTCTTTCACGGTCAGCCGCGGACCCGCCAATGGCAGCATAAAACCTATATCGGCTACCACAGCGACCGCCGCTTTGACCTTATTGACCTTTTTCTCGCCCCCAAACAAGCGTAATGTAAAGGCAAAGTCCCTGTTTCACTGCAGAAACAGGGACTTTGCTATTGCCGGGAAGTCCAGGCGTTTGCCAGGGCAGCAAACTCGGCCAATGTTAGCGTTTCGCCGCGCCGACCGCCGTCAATGCCGGTCTGGCGCAGCATGGCATCCACCACTTCTTGGGCAATGCCCCCGCCTTTCAAGGCGTTGGCCAGTGTCTTGCGCCGCTGGGCAAAAGCAGCTTTAACGACGCGGAAGAAGGCCTTTTCATCGGTTACGGATACCGGCGGGGCCGACCGCACGCGGCAGCGGATAACTGCCGATTCGACCGCCGGCGCAGGGATAAACGCCTGCGGCGGAACAACAAACATGATTTCTGGTTGGGTATAAAACTGTACGGCTACCGACAAAGCGCCATAGTCTTTGCTGCCAGGGGCAGCCACCATTCGCTCGGCTACTTCCTTTTGCACCATTGTTACCATAAGTTCAACAGGCAGCCGCTCTTCCAATAGGCGCATGATAATTGGGGTTGTTATATAATAGGGTAAATTGGCAATAACTTTAAATTTTTCCGCCCTTATTTCCCGGGAAATGTCGATGCGGAGAATATCGCCATGAATAATGCGCACATTGTCATATCCCGCCAGTGTTTTCGCCAATACATCCAGTAATTGCCGGTCCAGCTCGACAGCAGTCACGTTCGCGCCGGCTTCGGCCAAGCCTTGCGTCAGCGTGCCGATGCCCGGCCCGATTTCCAGCACCGCCTCGCCCGGTTTTACCGCTGCGGCCGCGACAATACCGTCCACTACCTGCTCATCGACCAGGAAATTTTGCCCCAGTTTTTTGCTCATCTGAATGCCAAAAGTTTTCAGAATGTGGAGCGTTACGTCCCGTTTAGCAATTTTAGGCCGAATCATGTGCTGCCTCCAATTCTGACAGGGCCTTAATAAACTCAGCGCGGGCGACGCCGTAGTAGTTGAGCCGGCGCAAGAAGGTTTTGGCGTTGGCAAAGCCAATCCCCAGTCTGGCACCCAAAGCGGCCCGGCGGGCTGACGCTTCGGGCGCGCCTGTAAGCCGGTTCACCACCATGTCCCGCCAGGTAAACTCCTCTACCGGCCGCCACTCCTGGGTGCGAACCTTGGCCAAGGCCGCGCGGATCGCCCCTGGCGAAGCCTGCTCTACGCCAATATCGTCTTCGCTGCTGGCCTCCTCCCGCGGGATAAAGGCATGCCTGGCCTCGGGATACCGCTTGCTCAAAAAGCGCCGAATACGCTCGCCGGCACTGTCGGGATCGGTCAGGATAATAATTCCCCGTTTGCGGTACGCCTGGTCAAGATAGGCAAGGACGTGCGGCGACAAATTATAACCGCCGGTGGCCACCACCTCGGCGTCTACTGCCCGCCGAACAGCAGCGATGTCCTGCTTGCCTTCCACCACAATCACTTCTTTCAGCACACGCCTCACCCCCCGTTGGTGAATATGTAATATTATACCACAAAATAAACATCAGCCACCTACCTATGGAAAATAAACGCTAGTACGTATTATTTACAAAACCGCAATGGACGCCAAGGGCGCAAAGGGTATACCGGGCGCGACGCATGTCGCGCCAAAAAAAATCCCTTGCGGGTCTTCGCGCTCTTTGCGAACTACCCTAAAAACCGATAACATCAAAATAAGAAATATAAGAAACCGCGGAGGACACGGAGGGATAATTTTTTGCTTTAGCCATTAGCGCGATGAATATCGCGCCTCTGTGTCCTCCGTGGTTAAACATCGGTTTTCATACTTTGTGGCGCCAATTTATTGGCATGATTATCTTTGCGGTCAAAAACTTATGTTTTCTGATATGAGCCAAAAGACAGGGCCGCAGCCCTGTCTTTTAGTCCAAAATATACACTTTGACCATACGGCGACCAAATTTCCAGGCTTCTTCATAGCCTTCCATGCATAGATCGATTTTGTTGCCGACGATGGCGCCGCCGACATCGGCGGCCAGCGCCAGGCCGTAATTCGGGATGTAAACCCGGGTGCCGAGCGGAATGACATTCGGGTCGACGGCGACAATGCCGCGCCGGGCCGGGATGCCGGTAGCGGTAAGCCCATGGGGAGCGCCGTCCGTCGGGTTATAGGCCGTAGCCTCCATCCACTGGACACGCTTGAACCGCAGGGTGCCGCGCGACGTTTCAATGGTATCCCGGGTTCCCACATGAATTATCTGTGGTTTGGGTTCGCGCACCACCTGTTCGCTTAGCGTCTCACTGCCGGCCAGTTCACCGTCCTCGTAGCGCAGTTTGACGGTAGCCAGCTTAAGGCCGGGCTCGCCGTCCGCCACCATCTCCTCGTCGCCTTTTTCCAGCCTGGCGTCAGGCTGGCGAACCACCGGATAAGGCATTTCGACTTCCTTCTGAACTAGTTTCTCCGTGACCGTGACCACTTTGATCGTCATCCCGGCCGTTGGGCGGACATCCCTGCCCGGCGCCACCTTTACATTGTCGCGGGGAATACCGATGGTATCAAGTATTTCCCCGACCGTAGGCTTGCCGGTCAGAACGACGTCGGTCTTGCCTTGGTAGACGACCGTAACCGGCACGGCCCGGTACACCTCGATAACCGTGCCGTCTTGCAGCGCGGGTGTTGACAAGCGGTACTCGTCTTTGGGGCCCAGGTATATCCCGGCTTGCGTTAAAACTTCTTCTGCAGTGCTATGTAAGGTGCGCATAACGATAGTGCGTCCGTCTGCGACAACATGAACCTTTTTGTAAGCCCATATAAAGCCGGTCACAAGTAGCGATATAGCAAGCAGCGCCACCAAAAGCGCTGTTTTGCAGCGTCCGGCCAACAGGCACCGCAGCCTGTACGGCCAAACGGAGTGATCAGCACTCATGCAACCCCTCCTTTCGCAATTTAAACATTATAACTTAAAAATATAGTAACTGTCAATGAAGATTAGTCTTCCTGGATTTTGTCCACATTATTCCCAGTATTTAACTAATATATACAGAAATAGTATATTGCCATATATGCCAATATATTCTTGGCATACTGCGATAGTGTCAAGACACTATAGGATTTCTTAGAAGACATACATCCTCAAGACAAGTTAACATAACATTGGATTCGATATAGAGCGTTTGTATTACTGTACGGCTTTGTGCGGGCGTATGGGCTCTTTAAATTCGCGAACTGCCCGTAAAACAGTCTATCCGCTTAGCGCGCCCCCGCCACACTCTGCACTTACTTTTCGGCACTTTTACGGTAGGACATATCTGCTGCATGTTCAATCAGTTTCGCCTTGACGTTTTGATCTACTCGCATATGAGGTGTATAGTCTACTTGTTCATCGACAAGGTAAACGTATTGTCCGGTCTCTTTATGCTTGTGGTAAGTTCTTTTATATCTTACAGGACCAAAACAGGTTACCACTTCTTTTATGTCGCCATTGCGACAAACCACCCACCCCGGACGTTTTATTTTATCTTGTTTGATTTGTTGGTCTAGCTCTTCTAAAACCTGTTTTATGATTTCACAGCCAACTTCGTGGAGTTTTTCGTGTAGTTGACATTCGAAACTTTGAAAGTCCATTTTACCCGGCGTAGCATTGAAAACATTTTCAATTTTTCAGTGCAATATTAAAAATATTTTTAACGACATGAAGGATTACAGAACAGACAGCACGAACAATATCCATGAAAACATCACCTCTGGATAATCATTTTTTGATTACTCGTCCCGGGGAAAGAAGGTGATGTCTTCTTCTATTTTCCAGCCTCATAATCACCCCTGGCGTAAACAACTACTCAAACCTAAATAGACAAGCGTACGATGCAGTGGCACGTAACCGAGCAGGAACTGGCTGCAAGACAAGCAAAACAGCAAGCCCAAGGCGGACAGGACTGCGGAAGTTTACTTTTAAATCTATACAGGCAGCATGCCACTTCATCGGCGCAAGGGGCTGTCAGGCAGCTGGCAAGGCCGGAAGTGGAAGAACGGTAAGCGGCAAAATAGGTTGTAATCTTTTACTGTAATACTTAATGTAACTAAATTAAGGTGGTGGTGTATAATGATACAACCCATTATGCTGGGTGTGGATATCGGCACAACAGGGATTCGTTCGGTGGCTTACCGCCTGGACGGCAGTTCTACTGCCGTGGCAACAGAAGAATACCCGCTTTTTACCGATCAATCAGGAATTGCCGAACAGGATGCAGATACCATTATGATGGCCATGGAGGCTGTCATTTCCAGAACAGTAAGGCTGCTTGGCGATGAAGCCGCACAAATTAGAGGGATTGCTTTCAGTTCAGTACTGCACAGTTTTTTAGCCATTGGCGAAGACGGGCGTCCGTTAAGCCGGTTAATGACTTGGGCGGATACGCGGGGCCAAATTTATCTGGAAGAGTTAAAGCAAAAACTGGATGCCAAAGCGTTGTACCGGCGTACCGGCTGTCCGTTGCATCCTATGTATTCATTGCTTAAAATATACTGGCTCAAAAAGCAGCAGCCGGAGTTATTTAAGAGAGTGACTTGGTTTGGTTCGATAAAAGACTACATATTTCACCGGTTGACAGGCAAGCGCGTGGTGGATCGATCGATCGCCAGCGGCAGCGGGATGTACAACCTGTTCACCCTGGAATGGGACCCGGAAGTTTTAGATATTCTAGGCATTTCGCAAGAAAAAATGCCTGCGGTAGTTTCAACAACAACACAGCACTCATTACAGCCCGCAATTGCGCAAAAACTGGGACTGCCGGCCGGGTTGCCTGTCATCATCGGTGCCGGTGACGGCATGATGGCCAATGTGGGGGTCGGTGCGGTAAAAGCCGGACAAATCAACATTACCATCGGAACCAGCGGCGCAATCCGGATGGCGGCAGACCAGCCTAAAACGGATGAAAAAGGCAGAACGTGGTGCTATAATCTAGCAGACGGACGCTGGATGCTGGGAGGAGCCATCAATAACGGCGGGATATCTTTCCGCTGGGTTAGAGATAAATTCGCTGAAACCGAACAGCGGGTAGCGGAAAAATTAGGTCTTGACTCCTATAGTCTGCTTGCTACTTATGCCCAAAAAGTACCTGCCGGCGCTAACGGACTGATTTTACTGCCGTTCTTTACCGGCGAGCGTGCACCATACTGGAACGCAGATGCCAGAGGCGTGTTATTCGGGTTGACCCTAAACCACGACAAACGCCACATTATTCGCGCTGTTTTGGAAGGCATTTGTTACCGGATGAAAAGCGTTTTACTTTCGTTGGAAGAAATTACCGGTAAGGCGGAGGAAATTCGCGTCAGCGGCAGTTTTACCCGTTCGGAAGTATGGCTGCAAATCTTGTCCGATGTGCTTGGCCGCGAGATCTCCTTGCCTAATGTGGAAGAAGGAGCAGCTTTTGGTGCGGCGATTTTAGGTTTTTATACTTTGGGTCTGCTGCCGAGCATCGATGTAGCCGTCGACATGGTAGGGATTAAAAAGACCTTTGTCCCTAATCAAAATAATTATGAAACATATGAGAAACTCTACTCGATCTATGAACAGGTCTATTGGAATCTGCAAGAACAGTTCAGCATGATTGCCAATTTTCAACGGAGTGAAATGGGAAAAACGCATGATTAAATGGCAGTTATTTTAACAACTCAGAAACCGTTTCACACTGTCGGCTGATTTGTGATAAACAAGCAATGCTTGTTTATCCTCAAGATATTTTAGTAATATTTAATATATTTTAATAATAGATTGTTATTTGTAATTATTTAACAACTACCAACTTTATTGCATAAATGCCTTTTTGAAAGGAGGGATAAATGCATTTGCCAACAATTCGACGAAAGTGCTTAAAAGGAGGAATGTTGAAAAAACAGTCAATCAACATTTAACAACTTAGCATTGAGAATTTTGTGTTCAGATCAACAAAAAGGTTAGTGAGGCGAAAAACGTGAACGATACTTCGCAAAAAAAGACTCATATCCGTTTTTATATTGGTATACTCATGTGGATGGCAATTGTTATCAATTATCTTGACCGCACTGTAATGTCTGCTGCGGCTCCTGCTATTATAAAGGATTTGCATATTGGCCCGGGGGAAATGGGAATTATTATGTCAGCTTTCTTCTGGAGTTATGCCGCATTCCAGATTCCTGCCGGCTGGCTAGCTGACAAAATCGGTCAACGTCTTGCTCTGGCCATTTCCGTACTATGGTGGTCACTTGCCACTGTAGCTACTGCTATAGCCAAAACACCTGCCGGTTTCATTTTGGCGCGGGTGTTTATGGGAATTGGTGAGGCAGGCGCATACCCCTGCAACGCCGGGATTACTGCCAAATGGTTCCCTGACCGTGAGCGGGGCAGGATTACTGCTTTATTTGACAGCGGTTCCAAATTCGGCACAGCGTTTACCATGCCGTTGGTGGCCTGGATTGTAGCTACGTACGGTTGGCAAGTTGCCTTTGTTATCTGCGGTGCGCTCGGTATTTTCTGGGTTGTTGCCTGGTGGGCTTATTACCAGGATCCGGAAAAACACAAGTACATTAATGCTGCCGAACTGAAATATATCCGTGACGGCCAAGCGAAAAAAGATGGTATTGACAATGTCCAACCTCTTAAATGGTACCAATTATTACGTTATCGTAATGTTATCGCCATGTGCCTCGGCTTTTTCATGCTTAACTATGCAATTTATTTCTTTATTACCTGGTTCCCGACTTATTTGGTACAAGAGCGCGGCATGACCCTGATGAAAATGGGCTGGGTAGCCATGTTGCCTCCGTTGTGCGGAATCTTGGCTCAGTGGGCCGGCGGCATCTTCACTGATTATATGTACGCTAAAACCGGGTCGCTGAACAAAGCGCGTAAAATCAATCTGGTAGGCGGCATGACTCTTGCTACGTCCATTGCTTTCGCCGGACTGACCCAGTCTGACGTGGTGGCCATCGCCTTGTTGTGTGTGTCTTACAGCGGCTTGACATTTGCGGCAAGTGCCATCTGGAGCTTACCTGGCGACATTGCTCCCCGGAATATGACTTCGGTATTAGCCGGCATACAAAACGCCTTTTCCAATTGCGGCGGTATTTTAGGACCGATTGTTACCGGTTATATCATTGCTACGTCTGGTTCTTTTATTCCAGCGCTCATAGTATCGGGGACATGCTGCTTCATTGGCGCTATGGTTTATCTGTTCATGCTCAAAGATATTAAACCAATTGAGGTATAAAATCAGTTTTGAAAATTAATGCAATTGCTACTATGCTAAATGATATAAACCTTATCCAAAAAACAGAGATTTAACGATAGCGTCAAGACACTGTAGGATTTTTAGAGGAAAACAGGCTAGCCGACGCGAATTTAAATGGTTAACCCAATCAGGAAAGCAACCGTTTACGGGAGGGATTACCGTGAAAATTGCCATTATCGGCGCCGGCGCCATGGGCTCACTGTTCGGCGGCCGGCTGGCCCAGGCCGGTGAGGATGTATGGTTGCTTGATGTCTGGGAGGAGCATGTGGCGGCTATCCAGGCGCATGGGCTAACCCTTGTTGACACCACCGCTGAAACTAGTATTCGCCTTAACGCCACGACCCAGGCGGACGATATTGGCCCCGTAGATTTAGTTATTATCTTTGTAAAGTCCTATGCCACGCCTGACGCCGCCCAAACCGCCGCCGCCCTGCTCGGCCCTGCTACGACCGTGCTAACCCTGCAAAACGGTCTGGGCAACGCCGAAACGTTGGCGAAGGTCCTCGGTGCCGAGCGCGTGGTCGTAGGCACCACCGCCATGGGGGCTACTCTGCTCGGCCCCGGCCGCATAAAATGCGGCGGCCAAGGTCCTACCCATATCGGCAGTTTCAGCGGCGGCGCCAACCCCCGTCTGCACGACATTGCCACCATTTTCGCGCGCGCCGGGATCCACACCGTCGTGGACAGCAATGTAACCGCCCTGGTTTGGAGCAAACTGATTATCAATGTCGGTATCAACGCCATTACGGCCCTTACCGGCATCCCTAACGGACAAGTTATGGCCAGCGCCGAAACGCGCGAGCTTGTCCGGCTGGCTGTGGCCGAGGCGGTGGCGGTCGCCCGGGCGTCCGGTATTCCTCTCCCCCATACGAATTATTTCGACCAAGTCGCAACCGTCGCCCAGGCGACACGCGACAACCGTTCATCCATGCTGCAAGACGTGACCAATCGCCGCCGCACGGAAATCGACGCCATCAACGGCGCCATTGTCGCCGCCGGCAAACGGCTGGGTGTCCCCACTCCCGTCAATGAAACATTGACCCTGCTGATAAAAACGCTCGAACAAACCTATTTATCTTAGAAGCGTAGAAGCACAAAAGCGCTGGCCCACCTCGTTTTTAAAGTAGATCGCAGATAGTTTTTCATCACTTGTCCTCCATCCTCTCACATCAGCGGACATCAGGTCCGCATCCGGCGGTTCACCAAGCTTGACGGATACTTACCGCAGGGGCGAAACCACCGCAAGGGTCTTTGCTGACACTAAAGAAAAACACGAAATGCGTTATACGCGTTATCGCGGCTTGGGAAAAGAAGTGTTGCGATATGTAAAAACCCGCTTACTTGCCGTTTGGCTTGTAAGCGGGTTTTGTCTACACTCTGAAAAGACGCCCCACGGCCTCTTGCTAAAACAATGACTTGGCCGCGGCAGCGGCCAGCGTTGATAGCGGGCCGGGATAGACGCCGAAAAACAGCGTAGCGATAAAACTTGCCAGAGCGGCCCAGCGCAGCGGTTCGCTGATGATTAGCGGCGCCCGGTCAGCCGGTGCTTTCATGTACATGGCCTTGGTCACCAGCAAGTAGTAGTATACAGACACCATCGACATGATAAAGCCGATAAAAGCAAGCCATAAGTAACCTTTTTCCACGACGGCGGCGAAGAGGTACAACTTGCCAACAAACCCGGCAAGCGGCGGAATACCGGCCATCGATAAGAGCGCCACCGTCATGATGGCCGCTAAGAGCGGCGATTTCTGCGCCAACCCTTCATAAGCGGTCAAATCATCGGAACCAGTATGGTTGTAAACGGCAGTCACAACGGCGAAAGCGCCGACATTGGCAAAAACATAGAGCATGGCATAGAACAATATTCCCTTGACCCCGGCGGTATCAGCGGCCACCATACCGGCTAGCATATACCCGGCCTGGGCGACCGAAGAGTAAGCAAGCAACCGCTTGATATTGCGCTGCGGGATGGCGATAAGATTGCCGATGATCATGCTGGCAGCAGCCAGTATGCCCACGGCGGTCAGCCAGCTCGCCTGGAAGGCGGGAAAAGCGATCAGGAAGACGCGCAGCAGCACGGCAAACCCAGCCGCCTTGGAAGCCATGGCCAGTAAGGCCGTAATTGGCACCGGCGCCCCTTCGTAAATATCAGGCGACCATACGTGAAACGGCACGGCGGCGATTTTGAACGCAAAGCCGGCAAAAATGAGAATGGCCCCCATCAGGATCGCCGGCGTGCTGGCAGCACGACTGGCGATGTCAGCTAGGGCGACCGACCCGGTGAAACCGTAGACCAGGCTGACGCCGTACAAAAGCACTGCGGTCGATGCCGCACCAAGAATAAGATATTTCATTCCCGCTTCGCTGCCCTTGCCGTTGCCCAAGTGGTATCCCACCAAAATAAAGAAAGTAATGGTCATAAGTTCCATACCGACAAACAGTGTTAACAAATCGCTGGCCGAAACCATGACCATCATGCCCAGGACGGCAAAGACGATAAGCGCATAAAATTCGCCCCGATAGCATGGCAGACAGTCCACATACTCGAAGGAAAACAGGATGGTCAAAATGGCCGCCAACAGGAAAATCTGCTTAAAAAAGACAGCAAAGTTGTCGACGACAAAGAGGCCGTTATACAAACTGCCGTTCACGCCATACTGGGTGAAGGTATGGCCGAAAATGCCAAGCAGTCCCAGAACAGCCAGAAAGCCCAGCCCGCGGCGCGGCTCGTCCTCGGGAATGACAAGATCCAGCAACACAAGAAAGGCGGCCAAGCAGACAGTAACAATCTCGGTGGTGAGAATAGCAAGGTTCATCGGAAAATCCCTCCAATCATGGCCGACGCATCTTGGAGTTTGGCTAAGAGCGGCAACAGCGGTTCGACGCCGCTGTTAACCATCCTGATGAGGAGACCAGGGAATAGTCCGAAAACTACCAGCACCGAGCCCAGCGCCAGCAGCGGCACCAAGGCCGGGCCGCGGACGTCGCGGCAGTTGTCGTACTGCACCAGGCGTGGCCCAAACAAGACATTGGCCAGTACGCGCAGAGTGTACAGGGCGGTAAGGACAATCCCGGTGATGGCTAGCAGCGTTGGCAGCGGATATTGGCGGAAGGCGCCAACGAAAATGGTAAACTCGGGAACGAAACCGATTAGTCCCGGTAGGCCGAGTGAAGCCATGCCTGCCAGCATAAAACCGGTGGCTACCCGCGGCAGCTGGTGAGCCAGGCCGCCCAGATCAGGAATATGGCGGGTATGGGTTTTTTCGTAGACATAACCGATCATGGCAAAGAACAAGGCGCTCATGACGCCGTGGGCGAACATGTTGGCCACCGCCCCGTTGAGACCAATGACATTGAGAGCGGCAAAGCCAATAAGGACAAACCCCATATGGGAAACCGACGAATAGCCGACAACATATTTCATATCCTTCTGCGCCACGGCGATGAAGGCGGCATACACCACGTTGGCCACTCCTAATAGCGCGATGAGCGGCGCCCAGAATTTAGCCCCCAGGGGCAGTACCAACAGGCCCAGGCGGATGAGGCCGTAGCCGCCGATTTTTTTCAGAACACCGGCGTGGATCATCGATACCGCGGTAGGCGCGCCGGCATACCCATCAGGCGACCAGCTGTGCAGCGGCCACATCGAAAGAAGCGACCCAAAGCCAATCAGGAGCAGGAAAAAGGCAAAAATCTGAAAATCTTCGGGCAAGTTGCCCAGTTCATGGGCCCGGACTAAGGCCTCCATGCTGAACGTGCGCAGGCCGGCCGGGTATGCCGTAAGATACAAAGCGACCACACCAACCAGCATGAAGGCCGACCCAATGAGCAAGTACAGCGTTAGCTTCATGCCGGCATATTCCTTCGTCACCCGTTTGCTCGAACCCCAGACGATTACCATGATGTAAATGGGGATGACGACCAGTTCATAAAAAAGCAAGAAAATGAAGAGATCGCGGGTGATAAACGTACCGATGACCCCGGCGGTGAGGATCAGCAGGAGAATGAAAAACTCCTTGGGCCGGTGATCCACACTCCAGGAAGCGAAGACGGCGGAAAAGCCAATGAGTGTCGTCAATAACATGAGCGGCAGCGAAATGCCGTCCACCCCCATGGCGTAAGTGACGCCAAGATCGTTGAGCCAAGGCACATTTTCCGTAAATTGCATCCCGCCGGCAGCAAGATCATAAGCAAAATAACAATAGATTGACAGGCTCAGGGACACGCCCATGGCGCAGGCCGCAACTATTTTAATTGTTTTCTCCGCGCCTTTGGGTAGCAAGGCAAGTGCCAAAGCACCGAGAATGGGGGCGAGCAAAATAGTAGTTAGAATGGGAAAACCGGTCATTTCAGGGCACCTCCCGTCCAGGTAGCGACGGCTGAGCCACCGTCCGCTAGCACGAAAATGGCTGCCAGCAGCACGGTGGCGCTGAACAAAACCATTGCATAGTGCTGTACCTGACCAGTCTGGGCGAAGCGCAGTCTACCGCCAAGACCGCGCGTCATGGCTGCGACGCCGTTAACCACGCCGTCCACCACATATACATCCACCCAGTAGAGCAGTCGCCCCGCTCCGTCAACAAAAGTGCGACACAACCATAAATACAGCTCATCGATGTAAAATTTGCGATAACTAAGATTATACAGCCATGCGAACCGTTGCTTAAGAACCGTCGCCGGTACAGTGCGGGCGCCGTAAATCAGCCAGGCCAAAGCCATCGCTGCCATCGACAGCGCCGTGGACACCCCAGCGATTCCCCAGTTGATATCGGTGTGATGGGCCGGCCCGAAGCGTACCCATTCGCCAAAGTGATAAGCATACGGCACCCAACCACCAATCACGGAAAAAATGCCGAGCACTACCAACGCAATCAGCATGGCCGGGCCACATTCATGGGGATGGTCGTCCGGATTTGGCTGGCCGAAGAAAACGACAAAGAACATACGGGCCATGTAAAAGGCGGTCAAAAATGCTGTAACGGTCGCCAGCCCATAAAGGGGCCAGCTCACCTGGGCGGCGGCTAAGAGAATTTCGTCTTTCGAAAAGAAACCGGCAAAGGGAGGAATACCGGCGATAGCCAGCACGCCGACAGCCATGGCGGCAAAAGTGACCGGCATTTTCTGCCGGAGGCCGCCCATACAAAATATATCGGCTTTGTCATGTAAGGCGTGCAAAACCGAGCCAGCCGCCAAAAACATGAGGGCTTTGAAGAAAGCATGGGTCATGAGGTGAAACATTGACGCCGTCAGGCTGCCGACGCCGAGCGCCAGCATCATATAGCCAAGCTGGCTGACCGTAGAATAAGCCAGAATCCGTTTGAGTTCCCGCTGCGTAACGGCAATGGCGGCGGCAAACAAGGCGGTAAAACCCCCTACCCAGGCTACCACCGTCATCGCTGCCGGCAGGGCGCTGAACAAACCATAGGCGCGGGCCACCAGATACACGCCGGCCACCACCATGGTGGCGGCATGAATAAGGGCCGAAACAGGCGTCGGGCCTTCCATGGCATCCGGCAGCCACACATGGAGCGGAAACTGGCCCGACTTACCAACCGGACCGATAAAAACCAGGATGGCCACCATAGTTAACAGCCCAGTACCATGTTGGGCGACATATGCGGGAATTTTGCCGCTCAGTTCATAAAAGTCTAGCGTCCCGAACAGCACCTGGAGGAAAAGAATGCCGAGCAATAGGCCAAAATCGCCAACGCGGGTAGTGATAAACGCTTTTTTCGCCGCTTCCCGGGCCGATACTTTATAGAAGTAATAGCCAATGAGCAGATAAGAACACAAGCCCACCAGTTCCCAGAATACAAACAGTTGGACAAAGTTAACGGCAAGCACCAACCCGAGCATTGCGGCGGCAAACAGTGATAAATAGGCGAAGAAACGGGTAAACCCGGGGTCCCCATGCATGTATCCTATGGAGTAAATTTGCACCAGCAGCGACACCAGTGTCACCACAAACAACATCATTGCTGCCGTGGGATCGATATACACGCCCATATCAACATGCAGACCAGGCATGGTAAACCAGGTTACACGTTGAATAAAAGGAGTTTCTACCGTAATGGGGCTGGTAATGACAGCAGCCCCCACCCCTACGGCGAGGCCAAAACTAACGCAACTAGCGCCAATGGCCGCGAACGCCGCCGCTAGCGGCGCCCCGCGCAGCACGAAGGCAATGAGGACGAAAGCGGCCGCCGGCAGCAAGGGGATAAGCCAGGCGTGATGCAAGGCGTAATCGCTGAACATGGAGGCACACCTACCTTTACCATTTCATCCAGTCAAGGTCGTCAGCATAAACCGAAGCGCGGTCGCGACAAATGCTGAAAATGAGCGCCAAACCCACCGCCACCTCTGCAGCCGCTACGGTGATATTGAAGATGGCAAAAATCTGACCGACAAAGGTCTCAGGGGTAACGAAGCGGGAGAAAGCAAGCATATTGAGATTGACGGCATTCAGCATCAGTTCGATGCACATAAGGATCGCCACCGTGTTGCGCTTGGTAAACAGGCCATACAGACCCAGGCCAAACAGGACAGCGCCAACAACCAGGAAATGCGCCAGACCTATCGTCACGATTTATCCACCCCTTTGGCCAAAATAATGGCGCCCATCATGGCCACTAGCAGCAGCACTGCCGCCGTCTCGAAGGCCACGGCAAAATCGCGCAGCAGGATTTCGGCAATCGCCGGGGCTGTTGCGGCCGCTGGCGGCGCTGCCGCCAGCGGCCACGGCGTCGCAGCAACGGCGGCTATGATCATCCCGGTGAAAACAGCAGCAACGGCCGCCGCCTTCCATCCCAGACTGTTGCTGGGATTGCTACTTTTCATGTCGCCGCGCTGCGTAACCATGACCCCGATAACAACAATGACGGCCACCGCCCCATTGTACACCAGCACCTGAACGGCAGCGAGAAAATCGGCCTGTAGGAGAACATACAGACCGGCCACGCCGATAAAGGTAAGGGCCAGCAGCAAAGCACTGTGAACCAAGTTACGCTTAAAGACAACGCCGGCAGCGGCGGCAAGCGTCAGGGCCGCTAACACATAAAAGGAAGCGGTATAAACCAGTTTATCCACTGACAATCCTCCCCTCGGCCAAAACAGATTCGGCGGCAGTCGGCAGCGCTAGTCGCCGACGGGCGACAGCCAGGCAATCAACATCGAGATTTTGGCGTAAATAGCACGCCGCCTCATAGTTTTGATCCCAAGTTAGCGCCTTGGCCGGGCAGGCCTCTAGACAAAGATTGCAGTACAAACACAGTCCGGTATGATGAATATAACTGGTAAGGCTTTTTTTCTTGCTTTCATCCACCGTCGTCGCCAGGCCGATAGCCTGATTAGGACAGGCCATGGCGCACAGGCCGCAGGCAATACATCTATTAATATCTAAAGTCAAAGCGCCACCGCGAAACCGCGCCGTCATTGGCAGCTTTTCGTCCGGATATTGAACCGTATTAGGGCGCCCAAAAAACCGTTTTAAGGTAATGAGCATGCCGGTCAGTAAGCCTTTGCCAAACATGGCTCCCCCCCTAACTAACCATTTTGTAGACATAGATGCCGATGCCGGTGACGACAATATTGGCGAGGGCGATCGGCAGCAGCACTTTCCAGCCAAACGACATGAGCTGATCCACGCGGATACGCGGGAATGTCCAGCGAAACCACATGAAGATAAAAATCATAACAGCCGTTTTCAGAGCGAACCAAAGCCATCCCGGCAGCCAGGGGCCGTTCCAACCGCCCAAAAACAAGGTGACGGCGATCGCGGAAACAGCCACTAAGTTGGCATATTCAGCCAAAAAGAAGAACGACCAGCGCATGCCGCTATACTCGGTAAAAGGGCCGGCAATGATTTCTGACTCGGCCTCCACCAGATCGAAGGGAGTCCGGTTCGTTTCGGCCGTAGCGGCGATGACATAGACAACAAACGCGGCCGGCTGCAAACAGATGAACCAAAGGTCACGCTGGGCCGCGACAATGTCGCCCATGCGCATCGACCCTACTAGCATGACAACCCCTAACAGCGAAAACACTAGCGGTATTTCATAGCTGATCATCTGGGCGACGGTGCGCATGCCGCCGATCAGGGCATATTTGTTATTTGACGCCCAGCCGGCCATTAGGAAGGGAATGGTTGCCTGGGACGAAATGGCGATGAAATAGAAAATGCCGATATTGAGATCAGCAAAAATCGCGCCGTTGTCAAACGGTAAAACGGCATAGGCCGCCGCTGCCGGGACGAACAATAGCACCGGGGCAAGCGCCCAAATCCGCCGTTCTACGCCATGGGGCCTGATATCTTCTTTCGCCAGCAGTTTAAGCATATCGGCAACCGTCTGCAATAGCCCCCATGGTCCAACCCGGTTTGGTCCGACCCGCATCTGCATAAAGGCGCTCACCTTACGCTCGGCATAAACAAGAACGATCGCCGCGGTGAGAATGACGCCTAAGATGGCGCCGATACCGACAAACATCATGGCCACATCAATCGCGCCGCCCTCTAGGTACCGCCCCAAAAAATCGCGCAGCCTCGCGGCCAAGATTATGAGTCCGCTCTTTTCATCCATACGCTTGCTCCTTTTCCACCCTTTAACAGTCTACTTCGCCCATAACCGGGTCAAGCGTGGCCAGCACGGCTACCACGTCAGCCACCTTGCCGCCCCGACACAGTTCGTCCACGACGGCAAGGTTGATAAACGACGGCCGCCGAACATGAAAGCGGTATGGTTTCGTACTGCCATCGCTCACGATATAATAACCCAGTTCACCCCGCGGATTTTCAATGCGATGGTAAACCTCGCCGGCAGGGGGTTTGATAACTTTGGGCACTTGCGCCATGACCGGGCCTGCTGGCAGCTGGTCAAGGGCTTGACGAACTATACGGGCGCTTTCCGCCATTTCCTCCATGCGCACCAGGTAGCGGTCCCAGTTGTCACCCTTGCTGCCCAGCGGCACCCGAAAGTCAAAGCGGTCATAGATGCCATACGGCTCAGCCTTGCGCAGGTCGTAATCCACGCCCGACGCCCGCAGCACCGGCCCGGTCAGGCCCAGGGCCAGCGCTCGCTCGCCGCTGATGATCGCCGTATCTTTGAGCCGGTAATAAAAAATTTCGTTGCCGGTGATAAGGCCATGGTATTCTTCCAGCATCGCGGGGAAATCGTCAAGAAAACGGCGGACGGCATCAGGAAATTCAGGCGGCACATCGGCCATGACGCCGCCAATGCGGATATAGTTGTAAGTCAGTCGCGCACCGCAAGCTAAATCAAACAGATCCAAAATGCGTTCGCGGTCGCGGAAAGCGTACATCAGGCCAGTGCTGCCACCCAGGTCAATAGCGATGGAACCGAGAAAAAGCAGATGACTGGCGATGCGGTTGAGTTCGACCATGATGATGCGCAAATACTCAGCCCGCTCAGGCACGGTCAAGCCCATCAGTTTCTCCACTGCCTGGCAGTAGCCCAGATTATTGCCCATGGCGGATAGATAATCCAGCCGATCAGTATAAGGGGTAATTTGCTGATAGGTCAGCTTTTCCGCCAGTTTTTCGATGCCCCGGTGCAGATAGCCGAATTCGGGCGTAGCTCTCACTACCGTCTCGCCGTCCAATTCAAGAACGACGCGAAGCACGCCGTGCGTACTAGGGTGCTGGGGGCCCATGTTCAGGGTGTAAACTTCTGTTCTCGTCACCGGCATATCACCTCGTTTCCAGCCGCAGCGGCAATTTATAATCCTTGCGGAGCGGGTGACCATCAAAGCCTTCGGGCAACAAAATGCGAGTTAGGCCAGGGTGCCCGGTGAAAACGACGCCCAACAGGTCATAGACCTCGCGTTCTTGGAAATTAGCGGTCGGCCACAAGTCGGCGATCGACGGCACCTGCGGGTCGTCCTTGGCCACCCGTGTCTTTACGGTTGCCCGGTGCCCCAGCGGCAAAGAATAGAGGTGATAGACAACCTCGAAATAAGCGGGATACTCCACTGCCGTAAGACTGCTTAAAAAGTCAAAGCAGCACCGCTCGTCCTCTTTCAGCCGCTTTAAGATAGCCTTCAGCCTACCAGCGGTCACGAGCAGAACAGGCTCGACACCGGCGGCCGCTATCTCCACCCCGCCGCCGC
Source organism: Thermosinus carboxydivorans Nor1 (assembly GCF_000169155.1). Lineage (NCBI taxonomy): Bacteria > Bacillati > Bacillota > Negativicutes > Selenomonadales > Sporomusaceae > Thermosinus > Thermosinus carboxydivorans. The sequence continues at coordinate 142,220 of NZ_AAWL01000005.1, read as the reverse complement.
TACCTGCGATTTCATTTAAAAATTCCAATACCGGCATTTTAACGTTCATGCGCAATCGCCTTCACCACGCCTGGGTTCTGGATTTTCCGTTTAAGCTGCAGAATACCGTGGATTAGTGCCTCCGGCCGGGGCGGGCAGCCGGGAATGTAGACATCCACGGGAATAACGTAATCAACGCCAGGAACAACCGCATACGAGTCGGCAAAGGGTCCACCCGTATTGGCACAACTGCCCATGGCAATTACATACTTGGGTTCAGGCATTTGCTCATACAGGCGCTTGAGGACCGGGGCCATCTTCCAGGTCAGCGTCCCGGCCGCAATCAAAAGGTCGGCCTGGCGCGGCGACGGCCGGAACACTTCATAGCCAAAGCGGGCCAAGTCAAAACGGCCGCTAGCGGCGCACATCATCTCGATGGCGCAGCAGGCCAGCCCGGAGGTAAGCGGCCATAAGGAGTTGCCCCGCGCCCAGCTTAAGACGGTTTCAACAGTAGTCAGTATGATATTCTTCGCTAGCAATTCTTGCCGATCATCACCGGAAAAGCCATGCTTTACTTCCATTCCAATGCCCCTTTCTTCCACGCATACCAAAGGCCAATGACCAAGATGGCAATGAAGATGAACATTTCGACAAAGGCGTAGGTGCCGAGCTGCTGGTACTTTACCGCCCACGGATATAAAAATACCGTTTCGATGTCAAAAACGACAAAAACCAGTGCGTACAAAAAGTAACTACTTTTAAATTGAATCCAGGTCCGGCCAATGGTGTCCAAGCCGCACTCATAAGTGCTAAGTTTTTCCGTCGTCGGCTTCTTGGTCTGCAGCAGCGAGGAAACAAACAAAGGAATAAACGGAAAAATCAAGGCCACTACCATCAACAGTCCGATCCTGCCATAATCTGTGAGCATATTATTCCTCCCCCCTGGTTTCGACATAATGTGCCCACGCCTTTATTCTGATCGGTTGCCAGCCAAAACTAATTGGAGAATTCCCTTTAATTGTAACGCCGTCATTGACAGAAGATGAAATTGAAAAGTCTTATTAGGGCCAACCCCATAACAGTTCCTTTATAACTTTTGTGAATATTCGCGCATTTACCGACATTCGACCGCTTAACGCAGCTGTAATAACCATTTGCTCCGCTTCCAGGAGGTAAGGTTAATAAGGTATGGCCATAGGGCGATAACGCCGCCAGTATCAGGTTTTGCTTATACCGACAGCATATCTATAAAAATTAAAATCCCGGCGGCCCAAAACTTTGGGTGCCGGGATTTTTTTACGGCAGACGAAATAATTCGCGTGCATTGGCCGCCGTGGCGGCGGCCACCTGCTCCAAACTCAGGCCGCGCAAGGCGGCAATCGTTTCCGCCACATATCGCACATGAGCCGGCTCGTTGCGGCGGCCGCGGTGTGGTTGGGGCGTAAGATAGGGCGAATCGGTTTCGATAAGCAACCGCTCAAGGGGGACGCTGGCAGCGACTTCCTTGAGCTTCGCGGCGTTGGGATATGTCACCGGGCCGGCCAGCGACACATAGAAGCCCAGTTTAATCACTTCGCGGGCCATTTCCAGACTCCCAGAAAAGCAGTGAAAAACGCCGCGCAACCCTTTCGCTTCTTTTTTGATGATAGCCAGCACATCACCGTGCGCATCGCGGTCATGGATAATAAAGGGCAAGTCTAGCTGCCGCGCCAGGTCCAGGTGGCGGATAAAAATTCGCTGCTGCACCTCACGCGGCGACAGGTTGTAATAATAGTCAAGGCCGGTCTCGCCAATGGCTACCACCTTGGGATGCGCGGCCCAGGCAGCAAGCTGGTCATAGTCGCTTTCTCGCACGTCTTTGGCGTCGTGGGGGTGGACGCCCACGGCGGCATAGATATTGTCATACTGCTCGGCCAAAGTGAGCGAGCGGGCCGACGAAGCCATGTCGGCCCCGACGTTGAGAAAGCCGGTTACGCCGCCAGCCGCCAGCCGGGCGATTACCTCGGCCCGGTCGGCGTCGAACCGTTTGTCGTCAACATGGGCATGGGAGTCAAACAGCATGCTATTTCACCTTGCTGCCGGGCGGCATGTCGGGCGCGTCCACCAGCACCAGCTTGTCACCGCTTGAAGCAGCCAGCACCATACCGCGCGATTCGATGCCGCGGATTTTAGCCGGTTTAAGGTTAGCTACCAGCACGACATTTTTGCCTACCAAGTCTTCCGGCTGGTAGTGCAGGGCGATGCCGGAAACAATGGTGCGCTGTTCGGCGCCGAGGTCAACAGTAAGTTTGAGTAGTTTGTCGGCTTTCGGCACTTTCTCACAGGCCAGCACCTTCGCCACCCTGAGGTCCATTTTGGCAAATTCGTCAATGGTGATTTCAGCCGGCGTCGGAGCGGCTGCTGCCACCGGCGGGCGCGGGGTGGCTGTCGCTGCCGGTTCTTCGTCGGCTTTTACTTCAATGCGCGGGAAAATCGGTTCCGGTTTGTTTACCCGCGTGCCAGCTTTAAGCTGGCCCCACCGCTGGGCATCGTCCAGCCGCATGTTGCCAAAATTATCTTCAATGCCGAGCTGAGACCAGATCTTCGGCGCCGCTTGCGGCATGAACGGCGAGATAAGGATGCTGACGATCCGCAGCACCTCAGCCAGGTTATACAACACGGTGTTCAACCGGCTCTTCTTGGTTGCATCTTTGGCCAACGCCCACGGCGCCGTCTCATCAATGTATTTGTTGGCGCGGCCGATGAGGCCCCATACTTCCTTGATGGCGGCGTTAATTTCCATATTTTCCATGTGCTTTTCGTAAGCGGCGGCCGTATTTTGCGCCAGCTCCACCAGTTCCAGATCGATGGGCTCGTTTGCGCCCGGGCCCTCGATAACACCGCCGTTAAACCGACCGATCATGCTAAGAGTGCGATGAAGCAGATTGCCAAGGTCGTTGGCCAAATCGGCGTTAATGCGGCTAATTAGTGCTTCGCGGGAGAAGTTGCCGTCCAGGCCGAGGGTAATCTCTTTAAGGAGGAAATAACGGATGGCGTCGGCGCCAAATTCGTCAATCAGGGCCAGCGGGTCGATGACGTTCCCCTTGGATTTGGACATCTTGTCGCCTTCGACGACCAGCCAGCCATGACCGTACACCATCTTCGGCAGCTCAATGCCCAAGGCCATAAGAATAATCGGCCAGATAATGGTATGGAAGCGAACGATTTCTTTGCCCACAAGATGCACGTCAGCCGGCCAGTATTTGTTAAACTTTTCGCGGTCGTGCAGGTAGCCCGCGGCGGTAATATAATTGACTAGCGCATCAAACCACACATACACTACATGCTTGGTGTCGAACGGCACCGGAATGCCCCAGTCGAAAGTGGTCCGGGAAACACAAAGGTCTTCCAGGCCGCTCTTGATAAAGTTGATCATCTCGTTGCGCCGTGATGCGGGCTGAATGAAATCTGGGTTCTCCTCAATATACTGGAGCAGCCGGTCCTGGTACTTAGACAATCGGAAAAAATAGCTCTCCTCCTGCACAAGCTCCACCGGGCGGCCGCAGTCAGGACATTTGCCGTCTACCAGCTGGCGCTCCAGCCAGAACGTTTCACACGGCGTACAATATTGGCCTTCATAGGTCGCTTTGTAAATGTCCCCCTGGTCGTAAATCTTCTGGAAAATGCTCTGTACTACTTCCTTGTGCCGCGTCTCGGTAGTGCGGATAAAGTCGTCGTTGGAAATATTGAGTTTCTCCCAAAGATGTTTAAACGACGCGACGATTTTGTCCACATATTCGATAGGCGTGACGCCATGCTCCTTGGCTTTGCGCTCAATCTTCTGGCCGTGTTCGTCCGACCCGGTCAGGAAGAACACGTCATAGCCGGCGAGCCGCTTGTAGCGGGCGATGGCGTCGGCAATCGTGGTACAGTAGGCGTGACCGATATGCAGCCGGTCACTGGGGTAGTAAATCGGGGTAGTGATGTAGAAAGACTTACGGGACATGGTAGGCCTCCTCCTTGTCAAAAACCTTTTCTTATATCTTATATCTACCATGGAAAACGGAAAATGGAAAGCGGCGCGGACACAGCCCGGCAGCAACAGACTTGTCACCTGTCTTTACGTTGCTTGTTTCCTTACTAAATACATGTGTTGCCTACAGTAATATGTCACCTATTTTGGAAAAAACAATGATAACTGGAAAAAATTAGGTTGACAAGCCTTGTAATATTTGGTATTATTTAGTCAGACAAGTTTTGTCGAATATTGTTGAAATGAAAGGAGATAGATGTAATGAAATCGACAGGAATCGTTCGGAGAGTAGATGAACTAGGCAGAGTGGTTATCCCCATCGAGCTGCGCCGCACACTGGACATAGAAGAAAAAGACGCCCTCGAAATCTATGTTGACAATGACCGCATTATCCTGCGGAAATATGAACCAGCCTGCGTATTCTGCGGCAATGCTGACGAAGTAACCAATTTCAAGGGCAAGAACGTGTGCCGCGAGTGCCTGGAAGCAATGGTCCAAAAGGCGATTTAAGTGTTTATAAGCAGAACCACAGAGGACACGGAGAAAAAGATGAATATTGCACCTCTGTGTTCTCCGTGGTTAAAAAATTCATGCTTCTAACTTAAACTAAAAGCGCGCTTGCGCTTTTTTTATTTTCCTTCACTCGCCACTACCGCCTGGTATACCTCGCGCCGGGACAGCCCGCGTTCGGCCGCGACGGTGCGAATGGCCTCCTTTTTGGGCCTGCCGGCCGCGACCAGGGCGGCCACGGCGTCAGCCAGCGGCGCTTCTGCCAGCGCGGGCTGCGGCTCGGCAGGCGCCTTTCCGGCGCCGGCAACAATGATGGTAAATTCGCCGCGTGGTTCATGGCTTTGGTAATGCTCAAGGAGGCTCGCCAGCGTGCCACGGACGAATTCTTCGAACTTCTTGGTCAGTTCCCGCCCCGCCACGGCCGGCCGGTCGCCCAAAAATTCCCTCAGCTCAGTCAGCGTAGCGATTAGGCGGTGGGGAGCTTCATAGAATATCAAGGTGTGCGGCAACGGCGCCAATGCGGCCAGCCATTCGTGCCGCTTTTTTTTCGTTTTGGGGAGAAACCCAATAAAAGTAAAAGTCGTTGTATCCAGCCCAGAAGCGACCAAGGCTGTTAGTGCGGCATTGGGCCCTGGCACGGGCACGACGGCAGCGCCGGCTGCTAGCGCCAGCCGCACCAGGTCGGCCCCGGGGTCAGATATTCCGGGCATACCGGCGTCGCTGACCAAGGCGATGTCCTCGCCGGCCAGGAGTCGCTCGACAAGTTCCGGCCCCTTGGCCTGCTTGTTATGTTCATGGTAAGCGGTAAGCGGCGTATGAATATCAAAATGAGCCAGCAGTTTGCGCGTATGGCGGGTATCCTCGGCAGCAATGAGCGATACTTCGCGCAGCAGCCGCACCACACGGTAGGTAATGTCCTCCAGATTGCCGATCGGTGTTGCGCAAAGATACAGCGTGCCTGTCTTAGTCAAGAGTCTCACCGCCTGACCTAACGTAGTACTCCAGAATTTGCGGGCTGTAGCGGCCGTCCGGTCCGTACACGATCAAAGGCGGCATCACTTCCAGCCCTGGCCGGGCGCCCCGTACCGCCTCGACAAGCACCAGGGCCGGGCTTTTGTCCACGGAAGGATGCACAAACCGCACGCGCTTAGGCTCCAGACCGGCGCCGCTTAAGGCATTTATTATTTCGGTTAAGCGCTCGGGAAGATGAACCATGGCAAAGCGCCCCCGGTATTTGACAAGATACCGGGCGGCGGCAACCACGTCCGCAAGGCTGGCCGTTAGCTCATGCCGGGCGGCAGCCACTGTCGTGCGCGGACTAATCCGGCCATCGCCCACCGGCCGGTAAGGGGGGTTGGCCACGACCAAGTCCCAGGCCCCAGCCGGTAGCACACCTTTAAGGCGGCGCAGATCAGCGGCAACTACCGCCATCTGCTTGGTCAGTCCGTTAAGCTGCACGCTGCGCTGCGCCCGTTCAGCAGCTACGGCGTCAATTTCCACGCCGACCACCCGGCCGGCGCCCCGGGCCACCAGTAAAAGGCCGATGACCCCTGTGCCTGTCCCCAGGTCGACGGCCGTCGCACCGGTCCGGACGGTTGCGAAATGAGCGAGGACAATAGCGTCTAAAGAGAAGCAAAACGCATCGGGGTGCTGGATAACCCGCAGATTATTAATAATTAGGTCGTCGACCCGTTCGCCCGGATAAAGCGGCACCTTATTCATCTATTCTTTTTCCACCAGTTCTTCCCATGGGATTTCCAGAGTGCGGCCACTGCCTTCCTGCAGCAGCACGGTCGCCGTCTTCTTGCCGGTGTTGACGGCGACAACTTTGCCTTCACCCTCCACCGTCACCACTTCCCGTCCGACGGTGGGCGCCGCCGTCCGTTTGCCGTTTTCATAGCAGTCGTTTTCAAATTTCAGGCAGCACATTAACCGGCCGCAGATCCCAGATATTTTCGTGGGGTTGAGCGACAGGTTCTGGTCTTTGGCCATGCGGATTGACACCGGCTCAAAATCGCCCAGGAAGGTAGCACAGCAGAGCGGTCGGCCGCAGCAGCCGATGCCGCCGCACATTTTGGCTTCGTCACGCACCCCGATTTGCCGCAGTTCGATGCGCGTACGGAAAACAGCCGCCAAATCTTTTACGAGTTCGCGAAAGTCAATCCGGCCGTCGGCGGTAAAATAGAAAATGATTTTATTAACATCAAAGGTGAATTCCACGTCGACCAGGTTCATGGGCAGGCCATGGGCCTGGATTTTCTGTTCGCATATTTTAAACGCTTCTTTTTCTTTAAGCCGGTTTTCTTTTACCTTTTCAGCATCCTGCTCCGTGGCTTTGCGCTGCACGGGTTTAAGCGGGAGAACAAGCTTTTCCTCCGGCACCTGCCGCGGTCCGATAACCACTTCGCCGTATTCCAGTCCCCGGGCCGTTTCGACAATAACATGATCACCCTTAGCCAGCTCTAGTCCCCCGGGGTCGAAGTAGTAAATCTTGCCAGCTTTTTTAAAGCGCACGCCGACTACTGTGTATAGCATCGCTACCCTCCTTTGCCAAATCAACAAGGTGAATAAATAACGCCTCGCAGGTCAGGCGAATACTGGCATTACCCTGCACTGCCCGTCCCGCATCCCGGACGGCGGCCAGCGCCGCAAAGAGCGCCGACGGTGTCCACGCTTGGACCAGTCCGGCAAGCTCATGCGTCAGATCGAGATTAAATAAGAGGTCTGGCCGGTGACCGTCGGCCAGCAGTAAAAGGTCACGCAACAAACAAGTCAGATAGTGCAAGAAGGCGGTAAAATCGGCCGGCGCCAGCTTGTCCAGCATTGCCACCAGCGACCATACTGTCTCCATATTTGCCGCCGGCAGGTTAGCAAGAATGGCTGCCGCCTGGTCGCGCAGGGCCATTCCGCCGGGGGTGAGCAGCGCCAGCGCCGTCCCCATCCGGCCGCCGCTCAGCCGGGCAGCAACGCGGGCCGCTTCTTCGCCATAGCCCCGCCGGCTCAGCGCTGCCGCCAGGACCTCTGGCGGCAGCGGCGCAAAGCGAAGAACTTGGCAGCGCGAGCGGATGGTGCTGAGCACAGCGTGGGGCAACGCGGTCAACAGGATAAAAATAAGGCGCGGCGGCGGCTCCTCGAGCAGCTTAAGCAGACTGTTAGCCGCCTGGGCAGTCATGCGCTCAACCTGCTCTATGATGCACAGCCGCCATTCGTCGCCCCCGGCCAGCGCCGCTTCATGCTGGAGCTGGCGGATCTGGTCAATTTTTATCGTATTGCCGGCGGGAACTATCACCTGCAGCGCCGGGTGGGCAAATTCCGCTGCCTGTCGACAAATCAGACACCGCCCGCACGGCGCGGCGGCTTCCTGACATAACAAGGCCGCCGCAAACGCTTTGGCCACCAGCGTCTTGCCCACGCCCTCCGGCCCGGCAAACAGCAGGGCATGCGGCAGCCGCCCGCGGCGCAGCATACCCTGCAGCATCTTTATCGTTTCATCATGACCGACAATCTCGTCCCAAAACATAGTTAAATTTCTAACCGCAGAGTTTCTATCCACAGTGAGTTTTTAACCACAGAGATATCCATGCCAACAAATTAGCACCACAAAGGCATGAAAACTGTTATTCAACCACGGAGTACACAGAGATAATCATGCCAATAAATTGGCATCACAAAGCATGAAAAGTAAGTTTTTGAACTAATCTCGCGCGACAACTGTCGCGCGCGTAGCCCTTTGCGTTCTTTGCGCACTTTGCGGTTTTACGCTTTTCAGGGCAGACGCGATATTCATCGCGCTAAAGTTTAAAAAATATCTCTCCGCGTCCTCTGCGGTTCCAATATTCACCGTGTGATTTTACCCGTTTTCAGAGTTGGACATGAAAAATTGTCTCCGCGGTTTTTCCTCCACTTTCCACTTATTACTTTCCACTTACCCTACATATACAAATCGACCAGCAGCCCCCGGATGGCGTCCAAACGGCCCATGATGGACAGCTGGCGCTCTTGACCGCACCGCACGTCTTCGGCCAAGGCGGCAAGGTGTTCGTCAATCTGCTGGATGGTGGTATACATTTTTTGCCGCCCTTGGCGGTCCCAGCCAAGCTGCGACTGGAGGGCATACATCCGGCCGACGGCCTCGCTGAGAAACTCCCGCACCAGTTCCCGGTAGGTCTTTAGCTCGGCATAGGTAGGCATGGCCGACAGCCGCTTGCCCTGTTCGCTAATCGCATCAAGGAGCTCATTTAAGCGCTGTTGGCTGTATTGATCCTGACTTTTGGCCAAATTGAGGGCAAAGGCGCCACCGCTTTTTTCCGGTTTGACGCCGCCTTCGCGCTCGGGCTTTAAGGGAGAACTAGCGGCGCCCATCTTATTAATCTTCACCGACTCCCCCTCCTGTCCAGGAATTGTTGCACCGCGGCGATAACCCTGGCATGCACCGCCTGCACCGAACCGTCGGCTTCAATAACGCAAAACCGGTCGGACGCGGCGGCAAGGCGAAGAAACCCCTGCCGCACCTGCTCGTGAAAGCGGGCTGCCTCTCGTTCGATTCGGTCTTTCGCCCCGCGGCCGGCCATCCGCCCTGACAGCACCTCCTGCCGGCAGTCGAGCAGAATGGTAAGGTCGGGCTCAAGCCCGCCGGTGGCAAAAGCATTGATGGCCGCAAGCTCATGCTCTGGCAACTGGCGGGCCACGCCCTGATAGACAATGGTCGAATCGGCATACCGGTCAGACAGGACAATTTCGCCGCGCGCCAGCGCCGGAGCGATAACCTCGGCCACATGCTGGGCGCGGGCCGCCATATAGAGCAGCGCCTCGGTCCGGGGCGCCATTCGCGCGTTAGCCGGATCCAGCAGCAGGGCGCGGATAGCATCGCCAAGCGGCGTGCCCCCCGGTTCGCGGGTGCAGCGCACCGGCCAGCCCTGCGCCCTAAGGTAGTCGGCGAGCAACGCAAGCTGGGTGGTTTTGCCCGCCCCGTCGGCGCCTTCAAACGTTATAAACAATCCTGGCATCTATTCCACCACTTTTATGGTACTCAAAGTATAATCTTCCGGGCCGGAAATATGCAGCCCCGCTTCCTGCAGCCGCAGGCAATACTGAATAATGTCTTCGGAAATGATTTCTCCGGGGCAAAGCAAAGGAATGCCCGGCGGATAAAAGGTGACGATTTCGGCGCAGATGCGTCCGGCCGCTTCCCGGAACGGCACCATGCGCGTATTGCCGAAGAGGGCGCGGCGCGGTGAGAGAGCCTGCACCGGCGGCTCAGGATAGGTAGTTGTGCTGTATACGTCTTCAACGGCGGTAAAATCGCGTTTGCCCACATGGTTTTCGGCCAGGTCGCGCAGTGCGTCCACCAAGGCCTGCGCCTCCCGCTCGGAATCGCCGAGGGTAATGAGAAAGAGGATATTGTACATATCGGACAGCTCGACCTGCACCTTGTACTTGTGGCGCAGGATGCGCTCGGCTTCAGCGCCCTTAAGGCCTAACCCCTTGACGGTCACCGTTACCTTGGTGGGATCGAAGGCATAAACGCCGGGGTTGCCAACTTTTTCGGCGCCAAAGCAGTACAGGCCGGGGATTTTGTTAATCTCCGCCCGCACCCATTCGGCGAGGTCGATCGCTCGTTCAATCAGCTGGCGGCCCTCGGTAGCCATCTGCATGCGGGCCACGTCGAGCGAAGCCATCAGAATGTAGTTGGGGCTGGTAGACTGCACCAGCTGCAGCATGGCCTTAAGGCGCGGCACATTGACGCGCCCCTCACGGCAGTGAACCATCGAACACTGGGTCATCGCCCCAAGAATTTTATGCGTGCTCTGGGCGCAGATATCCGCCCCCGCATCAAGGGCTTGCAGCGGCAGCCGGTCGCTGAATTTAAGATGGGGCCCGTGGGCCTCGTCGACAATGACGGCCATATTGTGGGCATGGACAATATCGACAATCCGTTTAAGGTCAGTAGCCACCCCGTAATAAGTGGGGTTGATAATCAGCACCCCCTTAGCGTCAGGATGCTGCTCGACCGCTTTTTCCACCGTTTCGGGCGTAACGCCCATGGCCAACCCCAGCTCATAGTCTACCTCGGGCTGCATAAACACCGGCGTGGCCCCGCTGAGGATAATGCCGCCGATGATCGAGCGGTGCGCATTGCGCGGCACAATGATTTTTTCTTTGGGTCCGGCGATGGTAAGGATCATAGCGTAAATGCCGCCGGTTGTCCCATTAACGACAAAAAAGCTGTGGTCGGCGCCGTAAAGCTCGGCCGCCAGGTCCTGGGCCGCTTTGATGCAGCCATGAGGCTCATGTAGGTCATCTAGCTCGGCCATAAGAGCAAGATCAAGCGCCAGCGCCTCGCTATTCACAAATTGGCGCAGGCGCGGGTGCATGCCTTTGCCCATTTTATGGCCCGGTGTATGAAACGGGATCGCCCCGTCTTCGACATAATGCCGCATCGCAGCAAGCAGCGGCGTATCGGTCTGCTTTAAATGCACGGCGTGTGCCTCCTTGGCTACAGATACTGGGTAAAATCCCTTCAATGTATTATGTCCCAAATTGCGCACTTTCAAAGTAAAATTCCTGCCTGGCGGCCATACCTTAGAAGATTTTGGCAGCCTTGCATAATTATAATTGTAGCACAGCCTGGCGGCCGACACAACAAGCAAGGGGCGGCCGGGAAGCGGACAAAAGAAAAACTATAGGGCAGCACTCCCTATAGTATGAGTTCCAGGCGGTCGCCCACCGCCGTATGCGTTTTGGCCGCCGTACCGGCCGGCAGTTCCACGGCTATCACGGCGCCAGCTGCCGCGGCCAGGCGGTTTGGCGCGAGATTGGCAACGATCTTCACCACCTGGTAGGTTTTATTGAGAAAGAGAACGTCGATGGCGTAGCGCATACCGATGGTATGCACGCTATTGCAGGGACGAATGATAAGCGCCGCATCAATCGGCAGCGCCGTTGTCCCCAAAAGACCCTTGAGCCGCCGCCAGAAAGTATCGGCCATACGAACACGGGTAGCAACGACTGTGCCGCGGGTAACATTTTTCAGCATGGGACCCACCTACCGCTGGGAAAAGGTGAGAAAAATCTGAATGATGGCCGGCCCTAGCACGACGACGAAGATCGCTGGGAAGATGAAAAAGACGAGCGGCAGCAGCATCTTTACCGGCGCCTTCATGGCCAGCTCCTGGGTGCGTTGCCGCCGCTTTTCACGCATACTGGCCGACTGGACCCGCAGAACTTGACCAATGCTTACCCCCAGCTGGTCGGCCTGAATCAAAGAAGTAGTGAACAGTGACAAATCAGGCACGTCACAGCGCAAGCCCATGGCCCGGAGCGCTTCGCGGCGGGGCACGCCCATCCGCATTTCCTGCAGCGCCCGGGTGAACTCGTCGACCAGCGCCCCCTTCATTTTTTCCGACAGTTTGGCCAGCGCCCCGTCAAACCCCAGTCCGGCCTCCACACTGACGGTAAGGAGGTCAAGCACGTCAGGCAGGTCTTTCTGGATACTGCGCTTGCGCATCGCAATTTTCCGGTTAAGCAGGAAAAAGGGCAGCAGCAAAGCGCTGGCAAAAGCCATGAAGGACAGCCCGACAATTTGGTGGGCCGCCGCGCCGGTAAGCGCGGCGAGCGTGGCAGCGACCGCCGGCGCCGCTACAGCGAAAAGGCCGCTCAGCAGAAGAAATTCGTCGGGGGTCAAACTGCCAAAACCGCCGGCCGCTGCCATCTTCTCCTCAACTGCCCGCCGCAGCGCCCGGGGCGTAAACCTGGATAGCGCGGCGGCAAAGTCGCTCCTGAGCGGCGACAGCACCCGCTCTTTGAACGGTCGCGCCAGCTCCTGGTCGATGTCGCTGCGCCCCGCCGTCATAGTATTCAGCGCTTTGAGCCGCATGGCAATATTCCCCTGGGCCAAAGCATTGGCTGCCAGCAGCAGATAAACAAGGAGAAACACCGTGACAAACGACAGGACAACGATTAACATCAGCATGGCTTTCACCTATCCAATCATTTGGGCCAGAATATTTCGTTGGGTACCGTAATACCATTGGCCGCCAGCTTTTCCAGGAACTTCGGGCGTATCCCTGTTGGCCGGTAGCGGCCGATGATCTTCCCGCTTTCGTCTTTGCCGGTCTGTTCAAAAACGAAAATATCCTGCAGGGTGATGACATCCCCCTCCATCCCCTGCACTTCGGTAAGATGGGTAATTTTCCGACTACCGTCCCTAAGACGGGCCTGCTGGACAATAAGGTCGATTGCCGACGCAATCTGCTCCCGGATGGCCCGTACCGGCAGATCCATGCCGGCCATCAGCACCATCGTCTCCAGCCGGCTGAGCATGTCGCGGGGACTATTGGCATGGCCGGTCGTCAACGAACCGTCATGGCCGGTATTCATGGCCTGGAGCATGTCAAGAGCCTCGCCGCTGCGCACCTCGCCGACAACGATGCGGTCCGGCCGCATCCGCAGGCTGTTGCGCACCAGGTCGCGCATGGTTATGGCCCCTTTGCCCTCAATATTGGGCGGACGCGTTTCCAAGGTTACCACATGCTCCTGCCGCAGCTGCAGCTCGGCGGCGTCCTCAATGGTGATGATGCGCTCATCGGGCGGGATGAAGGAAGACAAACAATTTAAGGTTGTGGTTTTGCCCGATCCCGTTCCGCCGGACACGACAATATTGAGCTTACCTTCGACACAGGCCTTGAGAAAATTGGCCATTTCTTCGGTCAGCGTCCCGAAGTTAATTAAGTCCTGGATCGTCAGCGGGTCTTTGGCGAACTTGCGGATGGTAAGACACGGGCCCTTGAGGGCCAACGGCGGGATGATGGCATTGACCCGCGAGCCGTCGGGCAGGCGGGCGTCGACCATCGGGGAACTTTCATCAATCCGCCGCCCCAGCGGCGCCACAATTTTTTCAATAACATGCATGACATGGGCGTCATCGCGAAACCGCACGTCAGTAAGCACCAGTTTGCCCTTACGCTCTACATAGACCTGGTTAGGCCCGTTAACCATAATTTCAGAAATGGTGTCATCTTTGAGAAGCGGGTCAATTGGCCCATAGCCCAATACTTCGTCAACCACCTCGGCAATAATGCGGCCCCGGTCACCCCGCGGCACCGGTGCCGCTTCTTCGTCCATGACGGCGGTGGCGATCCGCGCCACCACTTCTTCCAATGCCTGACGGTCCGCATCCTGGTCGGTAAGGACTTTGCTCTCTTCCAGGCTCATCTCGTCAATAATCCGTTTATGAATCCGCACTTTTAGGTTCTGATAGGGATCGCTTTTCACTGGCAAGAAAGGCTTAGCCTTTTCTGCCCCTTTGCCTGGCTGTTCACTCTGTTTTTGCGCTTCCAGTCGTTTTAAGAGCGACATATTACCACCTTCTATTGCACCAGAGCAATGTTGCGCAGCCCATAATCCCCGGTCGATCCTGCCGTCTCGCCGGTCATATACATTTTCATAAATTTGCCGGTGACGTAGTTGTTTTTGCCTGAACCATGCACTCCCTCGAGGAAAAAGGCGGCAAAGCCAACGATTTGCACCTCGCCGCGGCCGTTTACGTCGAGCGATGCCAACACCGGCACAATAATTATGCGTGGCGAACCTTTTTGCACCGTGTCAAAAGTAGCATGAGGGTCAAGACTAATCCGCCAGTTGACGCCGTCGCTGGTCGGGCCAGACATATTGCCCGGCTCGGTTTCTACCCAGTCGCCCACCCGCAGCGTTCCGTTATAGCCGTATTTGATATTGCTGCGGTAAACATTAGCGCCTCTGCCCCCCAGGGCCAGCGCCCCATAATTGCCGTTGGCGCCGCTGCCGCCGCCTTCTTTTAGCACATAAGTTTCCCCAAACACAAAATTGTTCCAGACGACGCCAAACGGGACTACCCCGGTTGCGGCGCTGAGCGGACGGACCGAAGCCCGCGCTGACGCTTGCACGGTCGAACTAGCAAGGCCGAACACGCGGGCGAAAAAGAGTTCCACCGGCCGGGTCGCCTGCACCGCCACGCTGTGATCGTCGACAATTTCAACCGTAACCGCATCGCCGCTACGGCCATTGCGCGCGGCATAATTAAGGGCGCTCGCGCGGGCGGCAGCCGCATCGCCCGGCAAATCCTGCACGCCGGCCAACGCGGCGGCATCGGCCAGGTTGGCCAACTCGACCCGGTTATAGTACAAGAGACCTACATCCACGACAATTGCGGCAAAACCAAGCATTGCCGTAAGTGCTAGCGCCGTAAGCACCGCCACCGCTCCCTGCTGGTTGCGCAGCAGTTTTCCGACCAACTTAACGCAAAACCTACTCATACCGCATGACCGCCCTTCCCTGCACTACATAGGGGTTTTGCGGGAAAAAAGCGCTGATGAGCGGCGTAACTAATTGGACAGGATTGCTGACCACGACGGTAATGGGTTCGCCGTGTACCCGCCCGGCCTCACCGGGTTCAATGGCAACCGCAAGCTGCCCCCGGTCAATGGACCGGGCGGCATTACGAACGGCGGCGATAGCAGCCGCATCACTGCCGCCTACGGCCGCTGTTCGGGCCCCCTCCCGGGCGGCCGCCGTTACGACTAAATATTCATGAAAGACCCGGCCAAACTCCATCATCCCCGCCAGAAGCAGCACCACTACCGGCAGCACCAACGCCAGCTCGACCAGCGCTTGGCCGCGACGGTTTTTCAGCATCCGGGCAATGCCAAGCATAGTCGTCACCTCACTTCACAAAAAACGCCACCATCAGTGCGGTAATCCGATTTTATTGTAGCACTGCCCGCTCAGGCCGCACATCGTGCTGCGGTCTTAACTATTGCAGGCGAACAGTCCCAACGGCCAAACTGAGACTTAAGTCCCGTCATGGCAAAATAAACCAGACCGTAAGCGCACAATAAAAGCCCCCTGGTAGCCCAGGGGGCGCAAGTTAAGGTTACTTCACGTTACCAGCGACATTATTAAACATGCCTTGCAGATTGGTCCCCATCAGAGTCAGTGCACCGATGACCACTACAGCGATGAGAGCGAGGATAAGACCGTACTCCACCATGCCCTGGCCTTTTTGACAACGCAAATAGGTTTTTATCATTTCCCACCACATTAACATTTTGTCTACCCCCTTAAATTTATGTGCGATAATCTGTTTGCAGATGCCCTTTTTCTGACTTTATTGTAACAGCCTGACCGTCGCTTTTCATCGACCGCAGGTCTTATTCGCGCTGGGCATCCGGTCTTATTCGCACGAGTTTGCCGACAGGGCAAAAAGTCCCAAAACGACAGACAATAAACTTAAGGTAGCGGTACTTTGAGAAAAATCTTCGTCCCTTTTCCTTTTTCCGAATCAATTTTCAGTTCACCGCCGAGGATGTTAATGCGCTCACGCATCCCCATCAGGCCAAAGGATTCGCTGCCGACGTTTTCCAAGCCGTCAAACCCCTGGCCGTCGTCCTCCACCACCACCGCCACCAGCCGCGGGCGAAATTCGATCAGCACCCGCACGGCAGTGGCCTTAGCATGTTTCTCCACATTGGTCAGCGCTTCCTGAATGATACGGAAAATGCCGATTTCCACATGGCTATCAAGCCGTTTCTCCTCGCCCAGAACTTTAAGTTCAGTAATCAGTCCCGTCCGTTCTTTGAGCGTGTCCAGCACCCGGCGCAAAGTCGGCACCAGGCCTAGGTCATCCAGCGTCATTGGCCTAAGGTCAAAGATTATTTTGCGCGTCTCCTTCAGGCACAGCCGGACCTGTTCCCGCAGCTCGCGCAGTTCGGCCTTGGCCCGCGCGATATCGGCATCGATGAGGCGTTCACACACCTCGGCGCGAAAAACGACGTTGGCCATGGCCTGCGCCGGCCCATCGTGAATTTCCCGCGCCACGCGGCGGCGTTCCTCTTCCTGGGCCTTGATAATCTTAATGCCGAATGCCTGACGCTGCTGCAGCGTTCCCAGGTGAGTCAGCACATTTTCCATCTGGTTGCCGAGAAAACCAAGCGCTGCCCCTACCTGCGCCACTAAGTTTTCGGCCCGTTCCACCGTATTTTTCAAATTGCGCAGGCGCAGTTCCAGTTCGTCGCGCTGTCGCCGCAAGACTGCCTCCTGCTCCCGGGCAATGGCCAGTTCGACCTGCAGCCGGCTGGCTTCATCATAGGCGGCCTTAATATCGGCTTCCGAATACACGGTGAAATTGCGGCTCACTTCCGCGAGTCGCAACCTAGCACGCCGCTCTTGGCGCTCCAGTTCATCAACTTTAAAAATAATGTCGGCGGTAGCCTGTTTGACGCGTTCAATGTCTTTCTTCACATGTTCCATTTCGGCCCGAGCCGCCTCATAGATGTCGAAAATCTGGGCCTTGCTTTTCTCCACAGCGGCAATAGTTTGTTTTACGATTTTATCCAGCAGTTTGACATCCAGTTGTTGCTGCATAGCGTCACCTTTAGACAATTTTTACATGACAATTCGGCGACAGTAGACGTTTCCCTGCTGTCAAAAAAACAAAAGCGCCAGCGCGCCTTTTTAACAAAACCGCGAAGGACGCTAAGGCCGCAAAGGGTATACCGGGCGCGACGCATGTCGCACCAAAAAAGAAAAATCCTTTGCGCACCTTCGCGCTCTTTGCGAACTCCCCTGAAAAGCGTTAAACCGCTAAGGACGCAAAGAACGCAAAGGGCTACGCGCGCGACAGTTGTCGCGCGAGATAGTTCGATCAAAAACTTACTTTTCATTCTTTGTGGTGCCAATTTATTGGCATGATTATCTTGGCGGTTTAAACTTATACTTCCTGATATAGTACAAAAGGAGCCGGCCGGCCCCTTCAGACATCAATATTGACAATGCGGCGGATTAACAGCACGCCGATGAGCTGGCTTACGATCGCGCCAGCCACCAAGGCCCGGCCCAGCGGGTGGGTAAACAAGATCTGCATGTAGCCGGGATTAAGGGCGTAAATGACCAGGCCAAGCGCAACGGGCAGCAGCCCGATAATGACGCCGGAGATCCGCCCCTGCGCGGTAAGGGTTTTGATTTCCCCCTTGATCTTGATCCGGCTCCGAATGGTACCAGCGATATTTTCCAAAACTTCCGCCAGGTTGCCGCCCACCTGCCGCTGGATCAGCACTGCCGTCACCACCAGGTCGAGGTCGTCGCTGTCGACCCGTTTGGCCAGGTTGTTCAGGGCCTCCTCGGTCGTGACGCCCAGGTTCATTTCCCGCAGCACCCGGGCAAATTCGGTGGCAATGGGCGGTAGCATTTCCCGCGACACCATCTCAATCGACTGAAGAAAACTGTAGCCGGTGCGCAGCGAGTTGGCGATGAGAATAAGGGCGTCGCCCAACTGGTCATTAAACGCTTTCGTCCGCCGCTCTACTTTAACGCGCAGCACGAGAAGCGGCACGAGATAGCCGATGATGGCACCAATAACCGCAAAGATAGGCCGGCCGCGGGCCAGGATGAACAGCGTCAGCATCCCCACAAGCGCCGAACCGGTGCAAATGACCAAAAACTCCGAACCGCGAAGCGGCAAACCGGCCTGCATGAGCCGGTGTTCCAACCACCGCGACCATTGGAATGATTCAAAATAGCGGCTGAGCTGCCGCACCAGGCTGCGCCAAGCCCCCATGGCGGGGGCCGCCGCTTGTTCCGGCCGAGGCGCCGCCGGCGCCGGTGGTTTTGCCACATAGCGGCTAATACGCATTTTTACTTCGCGGCGGGCGGCCGTGCCGAAATAATACAGCCCGACGACCACGACGAACACCGTAATAAAGGTAGCCGCGACAATCAGCGTTAGCATAATTTTCCTCCGTCAACCGAAGAGACGCTTAATTTTGTGGATAACACCGCGCGGCTCCGGTTCGGCCTTCCAATCACCGCTGGCAATGATGCGGGCTAAGTGAAAAATACTCTGAGATACGGCCGTATCAGGATGGGAGACGACAAAGGGCACGCCGCGGTTAACGGAAGCAACCACGGTTTTACCGTCGCTGGGCAGGGTGGCCACAAAGGCATAGCGCAGGCTTTCCTCCACTTCCCGGACGTCCATGCCGCATTCGGCGTTAGCGCGGTTAAGCACCAGCTTGAATTTATCGTCCGTATAGCCGAGCGACTCCATAATCTCCAGGCACAATTTGACGTTTTTGATGGTGGGCAGATCCATGGCCGACACGACAAGCACCAAGTCGGAAGCGTCAAGCACCGTCAGCATGGTGTCGCTGAACGACGGCGCCGTATCGACAATAATGTATTTAAAGCTGTTTTTCATGGTCCGAAGGATAGCGGCAAGGTGGCCGGCGGTCACCGTTTCCGCCTGCTCAGGCCGAAGCGGCGCCGCCAGTACTTTGACCTGCTCACTGTAGGACGCAAGATAACTGTCGAGCAGCTTTTCGTCCAGCTCATCCCCGTCCCGCACCAGGTCGGCAATCGTGGCCTGAGGCAGGACGTTGAGAAATAGCGCCACATCGCCAAACTGGAGATCGGCATCGACGATGCCGACTTTGGCCCCCGTGCGGGCGGCCAAGGCAACGGCGAGATTGGTGGCAATGGTCGTTTTACCAATACCGCCTTTGGTACTGAAAACGGTGATGATTTTACCTGGTTCTACCGTTTTGGGTTCAAACTTGAGGACATTATGCCGTCTTTGGGCATTGTTATAGACTTGCTTCACGGCCTGCACCAGCTCGTCGCCGGTAAACGGCTTGATCAGATAGTCTTTAGCGCCGGCGATCATCGCCCGCCGCAGGTATTCCTGCTCGCCCTGAACGCTCATAATAATGATGCTGGTCTGTGGCGCTTCGGTGGTGATTATCTCGGTGGCGACAATGCCGTCCATACCAGGCATGTTGATATCCATGAGAATAATGTCGGGCCGTAGTTCCTTGGCCTTGGCGATTGCTTCGGCGGCATCGGCGGCAAGACCGGCCACCATCATCTCGGAATGAAATTCCATCAGCTTGCGGATATTTTCGCGCGTCGCCGCGCTATCATCGGCAATGAGGACGCGAATTTTTTCGGTCATCTCACTTTCCTCCCCACGGGTTTTCTTGGGCAAACTCCTTCATTTCCCGGCTAGTCGCCGGCAGGTACTCGCCCGGATTGACGAGAGAAGGCGTGATGAGAACCAGCAGTTCGGTTTCGCCCCGTCTAAACGATGTACTACGGAACAGATGCCCTAGGACCGGCAAGTCGCCCAGCATTGGCACTTTAACAACGTCTTTGCTTGTCTCGGTAGCGATCAGACCGCCAATAGCCATGGTCTGGCCGGACGACAGAGCGATGGCCGTCTCGGCCTTGCGCAGCCGTACCGGCGGGATTTCCATCCCGGCCCCCAATTTTATGCTGTTGGCTGAATTATAATCCAAACTGCTGACTTCGGCTTTAACCCGGCTCTGGATAAGGCCGTCGCCATTGACCTCGGGCGCGATATCCAGCTTGATGCCATAGTCTTTCCACTCAATGGTGATTTTGTTATTATCCTGAGCCACCGGCACGGGAATCTGCCCGCCGATCATGATACTGGCCTTATCGCCGCTCAGCGTAACGACGTTCGGCTGGGAGAGGACTTTGGCCGCCCCGCTTTTTACCAGGGCCGACAGTTGGGCATTGATGTCCGCATACCCACCAAGGTCGCCGAAGACATCCCCAACCTTAGAATTTAGCGCCGACTGGCCAAAAATAAATGTCCCGGGCGTGTCCGCGCTATTGCCCCACTTGATGCCCAGCTCTTTGATTTTCTGCCGATTAATCTCAATAACTTTCGCCTCGATTTTGACCTGTACCGGCCGCAATACTTCAAGGAGGCTCACAACTTTGTCACCGTAAACGGCGGCCAGTTTTTCCGCCCGGGCCTTTTGCTGCTGAGTATCGACAGCCCCTTCGAGGATGACAGTCCGGTTAACTTTGCTGACACGGATACCGTCATAGCCGAGGATGCTCTTGATTTCTCCCGCCACCTTCGCGTCATCGACGCCAACTTCTACCTCGTAGGTAGCACGCCCAGCCTCCGTCCAAACATGCATTGTCGTAAGGCCGGGTGCCTTGCCGACCACCAACACTTCCGTCCCGGACACGACTAGCACGTCGGCGATTTCCGGGTTAGCCACCGCCACCCGCTGCACGCCGCTAAAGCCAAGGACCCGTGACTGATTGACCGCTACGGTAAGGATGTCATTAGCCAGGGCGGTCGCCGCCATAAGCATTATGCAAATGCCTATTACTATTGCTGCGTAAAACCTGCTCTTGCCCATATATGTAACCTCGCTTTAGACGCCAGTTTACTGGACGGGTATTGTTTCCACCTTGGTGCCGCGAATAAGCTGGATCCCCTTGCCCTGACCGTCATCCGGCTGCCGGCTGGCAGGCGGTGCCGGCGGCGCCTTGTCGTCGGACTGCCCGTTCTGTACCGGTGAGGTATGGGCGCCGACAATATCTTTCGGCGTTACCGCATTGACAATGGTAATTCCAGTAGAGGGCATGTAGGGGCGCAGGGCCAGGCGCACCTTACCCTTGTCTTCGGCCAATGCCAACTGGGCCACTTCGTCGGGCGTCACGGCAAGCGTCACCGTCGCCGTCTTGATCGCCTCCTTTTTATCTTTGGCCCCGTCCGCCGCCCCTGCTTCCGCATCGCGGTTGGCCGCCAGCACTAAGACGTTCTGCAGAATGATTTGGCTGACATTGTCGCCCACCGTATTCTGGTCGAAGGTGGCGACAACATCGACATAGTCGCCTGGTTTGACGAAACCGGCCACACCGGTCACTTCGGTTACGGCAATGGTCACCGCCCGTTTGTCGGGAGGGATGATGCCGGTAAAGCCTGCCGACTTGCCTTGAATGACCAGCCGCCGCTCGGCGATTTGTTCGCCGGCCACAATATGCTCGCGGGCGATGGCGCCCACGGCCGTTTTGAGCTCGCGGACCGCGCCGGGTTGGACATATTCGGCCGGCACTTTAGCCGTAGCAACCATTTCCGCCGTGATTTTGGTCTTAGGCGGAATGTCCACTTTAGCCACAACAACGACTACACCCTCCTGAGGCGTCTTTTGCGTCGCTTCCTGCAGGTATTTATAGATAAGGCCGGTTGTTGCCAGACTGAGCACAAGGGCAATTGCCAGCACTCCTTTCGTGGACAATTTCATGCCTACCCCTCCCTGTTGCCTTCATTGTGCTTTCCATTTAAAACCACCGTTCTTGCCATTTTCATTTTTATTATAGCCGAAAGCCCCAGTTCACTCATCGGACCACCGCCTTAAACTACCAGTAGCGCCGGTCTCTATTTTTTAGGACTACGGGCCTAGCACCGGCCGATCAAAGCCACTTTTTCCGGCGAAAATACACGACGAGCCAGCCCCCAACCAGCGCCATCAGGCCGAGCACCGCCGGATAGCCCCACCGCCACTTAAGCTCGGGCATATACTCAAAGTTCATGCCGTATACGCCGGCGATAAAGGTTAGCGGAATAAAGACGGTAGAAATGAGGGTCAGGAATTTCATAATTTCGCTCAGGCGGTTATTTATACTGGAAAGATAGATATCGAGCATGCCTGACAGAATGTCGCGATAAGTTTCTATTGTCTCCAGTACTTGTACCGTATGGTCGTACACGTCGCGCATATAGACAAGGGTACTGTCCTGAAACAGCGCCGAATCGCCACGATCGATGGCGCCAATTACCTCCCGCAGTGGCCACAGGCTGCGGCGCAGGTGCAGCAGCCTATTTTTCAGCTTATGGATCTCGTCAAGCACCTTAGGACCTGGATCATGGGCGAGCGCGTCCTCTAGCGCCTCAATGCGCTCGTCCAGTTCTTCGAGCAGCACAAAATAATGGTCAACTACCGTATCAATCAGGGCATAGGCGAGATAGTCGGCACCGACCTTGCGAATGCGGCCTTTGCCGCTTTTAATGCGTTCCCGCACCGGACGAAAGATGTCATTGTCGCTTTCCTGGAAAGTAATTACATAGTTCTTGCCAAGAATGACGCTGATCTGCTCCACGCCAAAGGCCCCGCCGGCCGTAGCGCTGGCGCCGTCCAGCGCCAGCGCTTTAAGCACGATAAATAGATAATGGTCATAGTCCTCGAGTTTGGGGCGGTGATCGATATTAAGGATATCCTCCAGCACCAACGGATGAATGGCAAACCGGCGGCCGATCTCCTCCACCACCGCCGCGCTGGCGCCGCGCACGTCAAGCCAGGTTACGGCCGGCGCCGGTCGCAGGGGAAAAACATCGCCCACGGCGCCAATCTCCTGTTCATTTACACCGGCCTCGTCATAAGCGGTTACCCACAGCCGCGGCTGAGCCGAACGGTCATCGCCGCCGCAAAGCGTCCCTGGCGGTAGTCCGATACGGGCAGCAGCCCGTTTGCGTTTCTTTTGCATACGCTTCGCTCCTTATCCAATTATTCTATGTATGGTGCGCTGTCCTTACCGAATATTAGCAAAAACAGGACCGCTGACAAATCCCATTGGCTAGGGGTTGTCGGACAGTCCTGTTTGGTCATGTTTAGCTATAAATATTATATGGCCGCTAAATAATCGTGATGCCGCTGTCGTGATCAACAAAAAAGTATGAAACTTATGGTCGCATGTCTATTTTGCCCCGCGGGGCAGCCAACTATTTGTTTTCAAGCCATTCCGTGTGGAAAATGCCGGGCTTGTCGGTGCGTTCATAAGTATGGGCGCCGAAATAGTCGCGCTGGGCTTGGATGAGGTTGGCCGGCAGCACGGCGCGGCGATAACTGTCATAGTAGTCGAGCGAAGCGCTGAAAGCCGGTGTAGGGATGCCAAGCTCCTTGCAGGTTTTGACCACCAGCCGCCAATTAGCCTGCGCATTGCCCAGAACCGACCGGAAAAAGGGATCGATGAGCAGATTGGGAAGCTCGGGATCGCGCCGGTATGCCTCCTTGATCCGATCCAGGAACCGGGCCCGGATGATGCATCCGCCCCGCCACAGCAGGGCCACTTCCCCCAAATCCAAGTCCCACTGATATTCGGCGCTGGCCGCCTTAAGGAGGGCAAAGCCCTGGGCGTAGGAGCAGATTTTGGAGGCGTACAGCGCGTCATGAATGGCCTGGATAAATTCGTCCCGGCCACCGGTATAGCGGCCGTCCGGCCCGGTAAGAACCTTGGCGGCCGCCACTCGCTCTTCCTTGTAGGCCGACATGCAGCGAGCAAAAACGGCTTCAGTGATGGTCGGGGTGGGCACGCCAAGATCAAGAGCGCTCTGCGACGTCCATTTACCGGTCCCCTTCTGCCCGGCCTTGTCGAGAATGACTTCCACCAGCGGCAGGCCGGTCGCCTCGTCGTATTTCGTGAAAATATCGCGGGTAATCTCAATCAGGTAGGAATCCAGATCCCCCTCGTTCCACTTGGCAAAAACGCGGTGCAGCTCGTCGGCCGACAGGCCGAGGGCGTTCTTCATGATATAATAGGCCTCGCTGATAAGCTGCATGTCGCCATATTCGATGCCGTTATGCACCATTTTGACATAGTGCCCGGCGCCGTCCGGGCCGACATACGCACAACACGGCCCGTCCGCCACCTGAGCGGCAATGCGAGTAAAGATGGGGGCCACTTCCTCATAAGCGTCCCGGTCGCCGCCCGGCATCAGGCTGGGCCCTTTCAGCGCCCCTTCTTCGCCGCCGGATACCCCCATGCCGATAAAGCGGATGCCTTTGGCGGCAAGTTCGCGCCAACGGCGCCGCGTATCTTCAAAGTAGGAGTTGCCGCCGTCAATGATAATATCGCCCGGCTCTAGATAAGGCAGCAGTTCGCCGATCATATCGTCCACCGGCTTGCCGGCTTTGACCATGAGCATGACTTTCCGCGGGCGGCTTAGCATGGCCGCCAGCTCAGCCACCGAATGGGCGCCGCCGATGGCGAAGCCTTTGCCGCGGCCGACCACAAAGTCGTCCACTTTGCTGACCGTCCGGTTGTACACGGCTACGGCAAAGCCTTTGCCGGCCATATTAAGAACCAGATTTTCCCCCATAACCGCCAGGCCGATGAGGCCAATATCATATTGTTTTTCCATTAATGACCCTCCAGCGCAAAATTCTCCACGGCTCACAAATTCGCTTAAGGCCTAGCATTTCCCTTTTGCGGAAATAAATATAATATAAGCGCTCCAAAAGTCACGCAAGCGTAGCCCTTTACGTACTTCGCGCACATACCCTGAAAACCGGCAACTTCAAAATGGGGAATATAGAGAACCGCAGAGGACACGGAGATAAAATTTTATTAAAATTAATTAAAACCCCAAGTGCGATGTATATCGCACTCTCCGTGCGCTCCGCGGTTCAATCCCGGTTTTCCTGGCTTGTGGTGCAATTTATTGGCATGAATATCTCTGCGGTTCTCCCCCCTGTCCCCTTTCCCCCTCCACTTTTCACCATCCGATTTTCAATTTGTTTTGACAATTCGTCGTTTTAGGTATAAAATGGTAATAGGAATTAATTGGCAGCTGTTGCAATAAAATGAATAGTGTAACGAGGGAGCCCATGTTATGGGCTGAGAGTGGGCTAGTAAGCACCTGACCTCTTGACCTGATCGGGGTAATGCCCGCGTAGGGAGGTATTTAAGCGCACCTAACCTAACCGGGTGCGCTTTTTATATTTAGATTAAGGGGGGAACGGTTTGAAAGTCCTGATAAACGGCAATCCGGTCGACTTGCCGGAAGGCATGACGCTGGCCGAGCTGGTGGCCCACAAGGCATTAAATCCGGCAACTATTATTACCGAACTTAATTTCGCCATTATCCCCAAAGACCGCTGGCCCGAAACAGCATTAAAAGAAAATGACCGCTTAGAAATCGTCACTTTTGTAGGGGGAGGCTAAACCAATGGCAGATGTATTGAAAATTGGCGACAAAGAACTTACCAGCCGTCTCTTTTTAGGCACCGGTAAATTCGCGTCCAACAAATTGATCCCCGAGGCCGTCGCGGCTTCAGGGGCACAAGTGGTGACCGTGGCGCTGCGGCGTGTCGATCTGGACAGCAGCGACGAAAACATTCTTAACTACATCCCGAAAAACTGTATTTTAATGCCCAACACTTCCGGCGCCAGGAACGCCGAAGAAGCCGTCCGGATCGCCCGCTTGGCCAGAGCCGCCGGCTGCGGCAACTGGGTCAAGATTGAAGTAATCTCCGATAACCGTTATTTACTGCCAGATAACTATGAGACAATTAAGGCTACCGAAATTTTAGCGGCCGAAGGGTTTGTCGTACTGCCCTATATGAGCCCCGACTTAATGGCGGCGAAAAGACTAGCCGAAGCCGGGGCGGCGGCCGTAATGCCGCTGGGGGCGCCGATCGGCAGCAACCGTGGGTTAAAGACAAAAGAGCTGATCCGGATTTTAATCGAAGAAATACCTTTGCCGATCATTGTCGACGCCGGCATCGGCCGGCCGTCGGAAGCAGCCGAGGCAATGGAGCTGGGCGCGGCGGCGGTCTTGGTGAATACCGCTATTGCAACCGCGGCCGACCCGGTAGCCATGGCGAAGGCTTTTGGCCTGGCTGTCGCCGCCGGACGCACCGCCTATTTGGCCGGTCCGGGCGCTGTCCAGCAGTATGCCAGCGCCTCGTCGCCTTTGACCGGCTTCCTCCGCGAATAACCTATGAAACGAGGTCGGTAAAATGGGCACTTTTTACGACGTTATCGAAGACTATCGGCACTTTGATTTTGCCGCCTATTTTGCGAAAGTTACCGATAGTGACGTGCGGCGCATCTTGAGGCAAGACCGGCTCAGCGCCCTCGATTTTTTGACCTTGCTGTCACCGCAGGCCGAAGCCTATTTAGAGGAAATGGCCCAAAAGGCCCACCGCTTGACCGTTCAGCATTTCGGCCGGACAATGCTGCTTTATACGCCTTTGTATTTGGCCAACTATTGCGTTAATCAGTGCGTTTATTGCGGCTTCCAGCTTAAAAATAAGCTAGAGCGGAAAAAACTCACCTTGGCGGAAGTTGAACAGGAAGCCCAGCTTATCGCCGCTACCGGCTTAAAACACATTCTCATTCTTACGGGCGAATCCCGGCAGCATTCACCGGTTTCCTACATTAAAGACTGCGTTAACATACTGAAAAAATACTTTTCTTCCATCAGCATTGAAATCTACCCGCTGACCCAGGAAGAATACGCCGAATTAATCGGCGCCGGTGTGGACGGGCTGACGATTTATCAAGAAGTGTACAACGAAGAGGTTTATGCCGAAATGCACCCCGCCGGCCCGAAACGCAATTACCGGTTTCGGTTGGAAGCACCGGAGCGGGCCTGCCAGGCGGGGATGCGGACGGTAAACATCGGCGCCTTGCTCGGCCTTAACGACTGGCGGCAAGAAGCATTCTTCACCGGCCTGCATGCCGATTACCTGCAGCGCAGGTTTCCCGACGTAGAAGTAAGCATTTCGCCGCCCCGGATGCGGCCGCACCTCGGCGGCTTTCCGCCCCGGGTCGTGGTGAGTGACCAAAACCTGGTACAATATGTCCTGGCCTTTCGCCTATTTATGCCGCGCAGCGGCATTACCCTGTCAACCAGGGAGAATGGGCGCTTGCGGGATGCGATGGTAAGGCTGGGCGTGACCAAAATGTCCGCTGGCTCCTGCACCGCCGTCGGCGGTCGCTCAGACCAGGAAGCCGTCGGGCAGTTCCAAATTTCCGATGAACGTACGGTGGCGGAAGTGGCAGCAATGCTGTATGCCCAAGGGTATCAGCCGGTATATAAAGATTGGCAGGCGCTGTAACGCTGCGTCTGCCGGGAATAGGAGCAAGCCGCATGAATACTTTTGAACAAGGATTACTGCGTTATTTTACGGCCGGCATGCTGGCCAAAATCCAGTCTGTTAAAATCGGTATTGCCGGCGCCGGCGGCCTGGGGTCAAATTGCGCCCAGCTGCTGGTGCGGTCTGGTTTTAAGAAGTTCAAAATTGTCGATTTTGACTGTGTTGACTACAGCAACCTCAACCGGCAGTTTTACTTTCTCCACCAGGTTGCCAAGCCGAAGGCGCAAATGCTGCGGGAGAACTTGCGGCAGATTAACCCTGATGTCGAAATAGATATAGTCCAGGCCAAAATAGACGAAAATAATATTAACGGACTGTTCGGAGACTGCGACGTTGTCGTCGAGGCCGTCGACCGGGCGGAATACAAGAAAATGATTGTCGAGCATTATCTGTCGTCCGGGAAACTCTTGGTCGCCGCGTCCGGGCTGGCCGGTTGGGGCGATAGCGACCGCATTCGCGTCCACAAAATTAAAGATAATTTTTACTTGGTAGGCGATCTGACGACCGCGAGCGGGCCCGCCTGCCCGCCGGTAGCACCCTGTGTAAACATTGCCGCCGCCAAACAAGCCGACGTAATTCTTAACTGGGTTTTAGGACCAATAAAAAAGGGGGAAACTAGCCGTGGATAGACAAACGGCCTTAGCCAATTTACGCCGCGCCGACATCTATGGCATAACTTCGGAAGAGCACTCACTGGGACGAAGCAATGTCGAGGTTGCCCAGCTCATGATCGCGGCCGGCATTAAGGTAATTCAGTACCGGGAAAAAGAAAAAAAGGCGCGCCGCATGTATGAGGAGTGCTGCAAAATCCGTGAGCTCACCCGCGCTGCCGGCGTAACATTCATTGTTAACGATCACATTGATTTGGCCATGTTGGTCGAAGCTGACGGCGTGCATATCGGTCAAGACGACCTGCCGCCGGAAAAGGTGCGTCAACTGGTAGGCAAAGAGATGCTTATCGGCCTGTCAACGCACGCCCCGGCCGAGGCCCAGGCCGCCGAAAATTCGGGAGTGGTTGATTATATCGGAGTCGGCCCCATCTATGCGACCCAAACCAAAAAAGACGTCTGCGCCCCGGTAGGCCTAGAATACCTTTCTTATGTCGCCAAAAACATTTCCCTGCCCTTTGTGGCCATCGGCGGCATTAAAGAGCATAATCTCGCCGAAGTCATCCGTCATGGCGCCCGTACCGTCGCCTTAGTGACAGAAATTGTCGGCGCGCCGGATATCAAGGCAAAAGTTCAGGCCCTGCGCGCTAAATTTACATGATTTCCCATTGACGTAACAGCAATAAGTCTGCTATAATTTAAAGCTGTCTGGGGTTATAGCTCAGTTGGTTAGAGCGCTTCGTTGACATCGAAGAGGTCAGCGGTTCGAGTCCGTTTAACCCCACCAGCGTCGGGGCGTAGCTCAGTTTGGTAGAGCGCCATCTTGGGGTGGTGGAGGCCGCTGGTTCAAGTCCAGTCGCTCCGACCATAAACTTTCGGGGTGTAGCTCAGTTTGGTAGAGCGTTCGGTTCGGGACCGAAAGGTCGTAGGTTCAAATCCTGTCACCCCGACCAAACCACATATAAAACGCCAACCTTCGCGGTTGGCGTTTTGTTTTGCTCTTAAAAAATGCAAACCACAGAGAACGCGGAGAGAAATTTATCCCTCAAGTGCAATGTATATTGCACGCTCCGTGTCCTCCGTGGTTATAATTTTTTCACTAGCCTAAATTAACAGGCATTGGCCAAATTGGCGATCTCGCTCTTAACCTCTTCCCACACAATAATCGGCGCTTTGGCAAACCCGTTGAAAACCGTCGCCGAAGCTGAAGTGTAGGAGCCGCAGGACGGCACTAAGATAAGGTCGTCCATCGCCAGCGGCGGCGTCAGTTTATCACGGAACAGAACATCCAGCGAGTCACAACTCGGCCCGGCAAAAGTCGCCGGGATTTTCGGCTCGGACTTAAAGGTCTCCAGTTCAAAGTCCCAGTGGTCGAAGATAATGCCGGAAAAAGTGCCGTATAGCCCTTCATCCAGGAAATACCACTGCTGGCCGTTGCGCTGCTGCACGCCGATGACGCGGGTAATAAGATTGACGGCCGTGCCGCAGATAAACCGGCCTGGCTCGGCCCATATTTCGGTATTGGGGAAGTACTGCGCCAAGGCCGTGCGGATCTGGCCCATCATAGCCGCCGCATCCACCTTCATGCCAATCGCCGGGATGGGAAAACCGCCACCGATGTCCAGAATGCGCAGGTTAAAACCCTCCTTTGCCGCGGCATCGAAAATTCGACGGCAGGCCGCCAGGGCGTCCACATAGGCGCCGGCGTCGGTCGACTGGCTGCCCACGTGAAAACATAGACCGGCCACGTCCAGCCCCTGCTCGCGGGCAATCGTCAAGAGACGGAGAGCTTCGTCGGGGTGGGCGCCAAATTTTTTATTCAAGTCGACCAGGGCGTGGGGATTATCGACCCGCACCCTAAGCAGCACCGTACCGCCCGGGACCGCCTTGGCCATCTTATAAATCTCGCTTTCGCTGTCAAAAGTAAATTTGCGTACACCGGTTTGCCGCGCCGCCGCCAAGCCGGACGCGGTTTTCACCGGATTGGCGTATACGATGCGCTCGGGCGCGATGCCCATTTGGGCCAAGGCCAGGATTTCGCCGTCCGAAGCCACGTCAAAACACGCGCCGAGACCAGCGAGCTCGTCAATAATGCGCGGATCCGGGTTGGCCTTCATGGCATAATAGATATGCACGCCAGGCAGGTGTTCTGCCAGAAAATTGTAGTTATAGCGGATTTGGTCGCGGGACAACACCAAAAGTGGGGTGCCATATTTTGCGGCCAGTGCTTCCACGGCCGGTTGTGACAATTTGAATATTTTTTGCATTAGTCTGCACCTGCCTCTCGATTATTCGCCTTCCTGATTGTATCACAAACAGCCAAAAGTGCAATAGTAAAGGCAGGAAAATTTCAGGGAGAAACAGAGGCGGCAAGCCCACAAAGCTTGCCGCCTCTGTTAGTTAAAGCACCTGGCTGATGTGCATCGCCCGGAACTTGCCCGCGCTTTTCTCAGCCGCCTTAGTCATCTGTACTAGGCAGACGGGACATTCGGTAACGACGATTTGGGCGCCCGTTTTTTCGATATTGGCTCTTTTCTTGTCGAGAATTGCGTTCGCAATATCAGGATAATCAATGTGGAAGGATCCGGCGCCGCCGCAGCATGTATCGGCACCGGGCATTTCGACGTAATCCGCCGCCGCAGTGAGCAGCTGGCGCGGCTGCTTTTTGATTCCCTGGCCGCGACCGAGATGGCACGGTTCGTGGAAGGTAATTTTCACATTAGTGCGTTGCCGGGGCTGATAACCGACTTTCACCAAATATTCGCTGAGACCCATGATCTTGCGACTGAACGCGGCCGCCCGGTCTTTCCACTCCGGATCATCGGCAAAATAGGCAGCAATATGTTTGAGCATGCCGCTACAGCTGGCACAGTCACTGACCACCACATCGACGTCTTCAAACAGGCGAATGTTTTCTTTGGCCAGTTCCAAAAAATCGCCGCGCAAGCCGTGGGCCAGGTGTGGCAAGCCGCAGCACACATTGTCCACCAGTTTCGGTTCGGACAACGTGCGCAAAATCGCCACCGTCTCCTTGGCCGCCTCGGGAAACATCATGCGCATGCCGCAGCCGTAAAAATAGGCTACCTTAGCATTCGCCGGGAGGCTTACGGACGACTGGGGCGCCGGGCCGCCGAGGGCGGCCGGGCCGGCGAAGTTGGCAAGATACTGCTCGCGGGTAAACTGACTTGGCGCCATGCCGAAGGGAACGAGGCGGTTTAACCCCACTTTGCGTATCACGCCAATGGCGCCTGCCGACATTTTGACTAACGTCCGGTGTTTCAGCATAGTACCAAGGGCTTTATACTTTACGCTGGCGCCGGACTTATCGGCAAAATATTGCCGAATAGCCATCATCGCCTCATCGGTTTTCACCTTGCTCGGGCAGTTTTCGACGCAGGTGCGGCAGAGCAAACAAAAATTCATGGCTTCCAGCACGTCAGGCGTGGGCTCAAAACCGCCCTGCACAAGGGCGCGGGCGATATTGTTTTTGCCGCGGGCGCTGGACGCTTCAATATCTTTTACACCAAACAGCGGACAGACTGTAAGGCAAGTGCCGCAGCGGTCGCACTGGCTGACGATACCGCTCACTTGCTGCAAAAGGTCGCGTTTATCAATATTGCTCATGGTAAGCTCCTTTTAGTCCGAATTATTTACCAAATTTTTCCTGGATTTAAGATACCTTTCGGGTCGAGGGCCTGTTTAATCGCCTTGAGCGTCCTGATGCCCCCTTCACCCAGGGCACTCAGGGTATAAGGCCGTTTGGTAATGCCGATGCCATGTTCGCCTGACAGCGTACCGCCGACAGCCAGGGCTTCGGCAAAAATTTCGTCAACCGCCTTGTGAACCCGTTCGGCCTCCTCGGGATTGGACAGGTCGCACAAGACCGACGGGTGCAAGTTACCGTCGCCGGCATGGCCGTAAACAGCGATGGGCAGATTGTATTTTTCCGAGATTTTGCGGATGCGGCGGACCATTTCGGGGAATTCGTTGCGCGGCACCGAAATGTCCTCGCCCAGCCGGTTGGGCGCCATTGCTCCTACCGCCGAACTTAGGCCGCGGCGAATCGCCCAGATGTCTTCCTCTTCCTGCTTCGATTGCGCGATGCGTACTTCCGCGACATTAAAACCGCGGGCAATCGTCTCGATCTGCTTGGCTTGTTTATCAAGGTCTTCCTTGCTGTCGCCGTCGATTTCGATGATAACGCAGGCCTCGATGGCCGGATCTATATCGAGCTTGCGATGACGGGCCACCGCCTGAATACTCATTTTATCCATCAGTTCCGCCGCTGCCGGCACGACGCCAGACTGCAGCATTTTGTGAATGGTGGCGCAGGCGTCATCAAGGGAATAAAACATGAGCTGAAGCGTGTTGCGCACCTTGGGCATGGGGATAAGGCGGAGCAGCACCTTGGTGATGATGCCAAGCGTGCCTTCCGAGCCGGTGAACAGTTGGGTAAGATTATAGCCGGTTACGTTCTTAATGGCCTTACCGCCGGTTTGAATAACCGTACCATCGGCCAGCACCACTTCCAGGCCCATCACATAATTGCTGGTGACACCATACTTAACGGCCCGCATGCCGCCGGCATTTTCGGCCACATTGCCGCCGATGGTGGAAAACTTCCAGCTTGCCGGGTCAGGCGGATAGAATAAGCCTTTGTCCGCACAGAAATTGTACAGGTCAACCGTCCGCACCCCCGGCTCAACAGTGACCATCATGTTCTTCTCATCAAATTCCAAAATCTTGGTCATCCGGTCAAGGGATAAGGAGATACCGCCGGCCAGGGGAATACTGCCGCCGGTGCGACCGCTGGCCGCTCCCCGCGGCGTTACCGGAATGCCATGCTCGTTGGCAAGAGCCATTACTTTCGACACTTCCTCCGTCGTAAGGGGACGAACGACAACGTCGGGATTGTTGGCAGGCACGAGCGGAACAAAAGACGAATCATAAGAATAGCCAAAACGGTCGATATTGGAATCGAGTACGTTTTCAGCGCCGACGATAGCGCGAAGTTTTTCTTTAATTTCATTGGTTATCATTACAGCACCTCCGTGTGAAATGCAAAAAGCAACCCCGAGTCTGGCGGTCTGGGGCCGTCACCTTGCGGTTGCCATTCTATTCATAGCTTTCGGCATATTTAGACGATACTCCTCTTCCCTGCCCAAATAATTTACTAATATTTTTTGGCAGTCTTATCATTACAGCGAACCCTTGCGTCTGGCTCGCTGTAATGATAAGCTGCCCGGTGTAGCCGGGCAACTGAAAAGAGCTTAACTTAATGGCTTGTTGGCAGGCCAAGCGACCCGTACTATGCTCCGCTTAATAGTGCTGCGCACGCCGGTCCGCGAATACCGTTACTTTGGGGCGAATTTCCGGCACGATACTAAGATCAATATCGTCGACAACAACCTGCTCTTCGGTTTTTCACAGCCCTCGGCCAGAACTTCGCCCCATGGATTGACGACCAGGGAATGGCCGAAAAAGGTATTATTGTTGTCTTTGCCCACCCGGTTACGAACAGTACCTCGACTCCTTTCAGCGCCAGAGCGCGCGTCAGTTCGATGAACCGGAGGTCATAACAGACAATGCCACCGGGGCCTTGCCAAAGCTGAGATCAAATAAGCCCTGCCGGTCGCCAGGCGTCAAATACTTTTCCTCATCCATCATCGGCACAAGGTCAATTTTACTGTATTTGCTGACAACTTCGCCGACGCTGTCAATAAAGTCCGTATTTTATTATAAATTTAATCTATCTTAACGCTGGCGTACAACGTCAATAATCGTGCCATCACGGTATTCCACAACAGCTATTACTCGTCCGCCGGCAGGCGCTTTCGCCGGGATCCCGGCAATTTTTTCCGCGAGCGCCTTTAACTCGTGAATCTCCTTGACCGGCAAACCTGCGGCAACGAGCTGTTCTCTCAAGTCGCCGCGCCGCGGGTTTACCGCCACGCCCCGCTCGGTCACCAGTACATCGATAGTCTCCCCAGGAGTCGTGGCCGTCAGCACCTTATCGACAATAATAGGCAGGCGCCCCCGGAGCAAGTTGGCGACAACAATAGTCACCTTAGCGCCGGCGGCAGCGTCGCTGTGACCGCCTGAACCGCCCATGATTACGCCGTCCGAGCCGGTGACGACATTGACATTAAAGTCGGTATCAATTTCCGTGGCCCCCAGGATGACCGCATCCAACTTGTTTACGGCGCAGCCGGCGTTGAACGGACTGGCATAGAAACTGGCGCTAACTTCCAGATGGTTAGGGTTGGTCGCAATGGACCGGACGGCCTCGAGATCAAATCCCTGAACGTCGATAATCTTTTTAAATAACCCCTTTTCCAGCATATCCACCATATAGCCGGTAATACCGCCCAGAGCGAAACTGCCGGTAATGCCGGCCCTTTCCATCATCTGCCGGACAAAGTGAGCTGTCGCTAACGACGCCCCTCCCGCTCCGGTCTGAAATGAAAACCCTTCTTTAATAAGCCCCGCCGCTTCAATGACTCTTGCGGCAGTATTGGCAATTTTTAGTCCTACCGGGTCTTTGGTAATACGAGTAGTCCCGGAGACAATTCCTTTGGGGTCACCAATACAGTCAACCTTGACTACATAGTCTACCCGTGTCTGAGGAATGGATACAGGCGACAAAGGATATTCTACCAGATGGTCGGTTACGGCGACAACGTAATCGGCGTATTCGGCATCCGGGAAGGCGTAACCCAGCGAGCCGCACGCCGCTGGTCCTTCTACACCGTTAATATTGCCGAAATCGTCGGCAGCCGGTGCGGCAATAAAAGCCACGTCGATTTTGAGTTGACCGCATTCAATGGCCCGCGCCCGCCCACCATGGGTGCGCAAAATAACTGGCCGGGCCAAAATCCCCCTTGATATGGCCTGGGCTACCGGCCCCGATATATAATTGGTGTCCAACCCGGTAACCACCCCGTGTTTGATATGATCAACGAGCGGCGCGTGTACTGGAAATACCGAGCTTAATGCTATCTTCAAATCTTTCAGGCCCAGTTTGGCCGCTGTAGCCAGCACCATGTTGACAACACCGTCGCCATTGCGGAAATGATGGTGAAATGACAAGGTCATGCCGTCCTTGATGCCGATGCGCCGAAAGACCTCCTCCAGACTGCTTAGCACCTTGTTTTCTCCCGGTCGCACCGCCTTCACCCGTGGAGCATGGCGCTTCATGTCCGGCACAGTATGAAATGCCCCGGCAAACGGCTTCACTGCGCCATATCCTTCAACAAGATCGGGAATTTCGCGCCCGATTGCGTTGATCATGCTTGTACCTCCTTATCAAGCCCCAGTAGACGCGCCAGGTGGAGAATACGCTCCGCCCGGCTGACGATAGGAGCATCCACCATTTTGCCATCCAGGGAAGCAACTCCTGAACCTTCAGCTTCCGCCTGACGGATTGCCTTAATAACGCGCTGCGCCCAGCCAATCTCCCGGTCACTGGGGTTAAATACACTATGAATAACGTCAATCTGGCGAGGATTGATAACCAGCTTGCCCTTGAACCCGAGTTGTTTGGCAAACGCAGCATCTTGCCTTAAGCCGCTTTCGTCATTGACATCAGTGTAAGGTGTATCAATGGCCTGCACCCCGGCGGCTGCGGCGGCATTGACTAGCAGCATGCGGGCCGTGAGGATTTCCTGGCTTTCTTTGGTGCGCTGCGCCCCAATAGCAGCAGTATAATCCTCGGCACCAAACGCCAGAGCGGCTACCCGCTCGTCAGCCGCGGCTATCGCCTGCGCTTCAGCCAGTCCACGGGGCGTTTCGATTAAGGCTATCAGCTTGACCGGCTTCTGCCCGGGGCGCTCGGCTGCCGCCACCACGGCGACAACGGCATGAATGTCTTCGGCGCATTGTACCTTGGGCACCAATAAGGCGTCCGGCTGGCAAGGAACGATTGTTTTAATGTCCTGCCGCCCGAAAGTATCCAGGGTATTAATGCGCACCACCGTCTCGCTAGCGCCATAATCCACAAACCGCAGGGCTTGGGCTACCAGCAACCGGGCTGCATCTTTTTCCTGGGGCGCCACTGCATCCTCTAAGTCCAGGATGACCGCGTCAGCGCCAAAAACCCCGCCATTTTGCAGCATGCCGGGGTTATTGCCAGGAATGAACAACATGGTTCTTCTCAGTTCCATTACGCCATATCCTCCTTCAGCACCGCGCCGGCACGCGCCAAGGCTGCAAGCATCCGGGCGCGGATGGTACAATCGAGAGCTCCCCGGTCAACGGCTTTGATGTATATATCGTCGATGCCCGTTTCTGCTACTACAGCGGCAAGCGTTTGACGAATAGCCTCGCCGTACTGAAGCAGGACAATGCTTTCCAGTTCGATAACCGTCCCGCTGCCAGGCGCGCCGGGAGTCACCGTAATCATGATATCATTGGATTCCAGGGTACCAGCCTGGGCCGAGCGCATAATTCGTCCCATATTCTCCCTCCTTGATATAGGTATGCTGCCCTTATACGGGCAGCATACACCGTTTAACTTGCTGCAGCATAGTTCAGTCCGGCCTAGCGGTCAGGTTGTCTGACGACAGGCCAACTACGCTTCGTTCTCCAATAAGCAAGCATTTTCTAATGCCACATTCGCAAAAGTATTGCGGCCGTAACAACCATACATGCTCCGCCAATACGGGTCGATACCTGGGCAAACGGCATCAGTTCCATCCGGTTGGCAGAGGACAGGATAGCTACATCGCCGGTACCGCCGAGCCCGCTATGACAGCCCGTAACCACTGCCGCTTCAATCGGGTACATGTTCATATATTTGCCTACGTAGAAGCCTGACGCGACCATCGCCAAAACGGTGGCAACCACGGTCGCCACATAGGCTGGCGTAATAGCGGCAATCACGTCTTTCCACGGCGTATAGAGCACACCTACCCCTACTAGCAACGCCCACGTTAAACTGGAAGCAATGAAGCGGTAAGTATGATATGCCCCTTGTTCCATTTTGGCGGGCATAATGCCGATGGCCTTTACAATAGCGGCTGAAAAAATCATGATGATTGGCGCCGGAATGCCAATAAATTTATTGGCGACTATGCCAAATATATAGAAAGTGCAAGCCAATAGCAGACCGGCCCCCATCAGGGAGAAATCCACCGGTTTTTCTGTCGTCTGAGCAGCCCGCAAAAATTCGTCCTGACCGGTTTTTACTAGTAGCCCGTTGCCGCTCAAGTGCGGTTTTCTGTCGCCTAAACGTTTAAGATATCCCGCCGCCATAATCGCCACAATATTGCCAAGCATCGCGGCCGGGATGAGCTGGGGAATGAATTTTTCATGGGATTGCTGCAAAATCTCGGAATAGGCCATTGACAGTGGCAAAATACCTTCACCGACACCTCCGGAAATAATTGGAATAACGACATAAAAGAATGAACGGTGTGCGCCAAGCCCGGTAAGGGTACCGACCAGCGTGCCGGCGGCTATACTGGCGATAGTACCGACTAAGAGCGGAACAAACATGCGCAAAAAGCCCTGAATAAGCACTATCCGCTGCATGCCCAGGATACTGCCCGTCACCAGGCAGGCAATATACAAATACAAGAAGTTCGAACCTTTCATGAAAGCGGTGATGGCTTTCAGCGCCGCCGGATTAATCAAATTGTAAAAGACCATGATAGAAGGAATGAAAATAGATAAAATTGCTGGGCCGCCAATGTCCTTCAGTACGGGTACCCGCATGCCGATGTCGCCAAGCAGTATCCCCATGACCATCATGACCGCAATACCGCCAATCATATCCGCCGGCAGTTTCCCGTAAACCGATGCGACATAAATGATGGCCGCCATGATGAGATAAAGCGGCAGGGGAATTGGACCTACTTTGATGTTAATTAGGCGATTGGTTGTACCGTTCGAAACAGTTGGTACTGCTTCGGATTTCATAAATACACCTCGCTTTTCAGTTATTTGTCATTTATTCCGATTGTAATTGTAGCTAGCGCTGCACCTTTTGCCAATTTTTCGAAAATTACTAAGTAATTTTGTTAATTAAAATAGCTATTTTTTAACTAAAAATAAATAGCTTCCCGGCCCTACCGTCCGGAAAGCTAGCAGTATACTATGGTACAAAAACATACTTATTTGCTGAATTTCGCCTGTCTGTTTATACAACGGTACTTATTAGTCGGGCGTCCGACAGATCCATAGTCCAATTCCACTTTTAGCACCGCCTGACTTCTTAGAAATTCAAGGTATTTACGCATAGACACCCGTGAGATGCCGACTGTTTTCGCCATTTCGTCGGTAGTGAAGGGACCATCGGTTTGCATAATGGCCTCCCATACAACCCCTAAAGTATTGCGGTCCAGTCCTTTTGGCAAATCCGGCTGCACCGCTTTGCCCCGGTAAAATATTTGCTCGTCTAGGTCTTGCTGGTTCAAAGCCGCTTCGCTACGCATCAGTTTAACCCGCTGCCGGTAGGCTTGCAGCGCCTGCTGCAGACGTTCAAATTCAAACGGTTTAATCAAATAATCAACTGCCCCATGGTTTAGAGCGGTCTGGATGCTGCGACAATCCCGGGCGGCCGTGACAAGAATAACATCTACCCTTTCATTCGCAGCGCGAATTTTCGCAAGAAATTCAAGTCCGTTCATCCCCGGCATAAAAATATCCAACAACACCAGATCGACCTTTTGTTCCTTTAGCAGCGTCAATGCCTCATCACCTGTCCTGGCCACAGCGGCCAGTTCGAAACCGTCGACCTGGGCCAAATACCGCCGGTTAAGCTCAGCAACCATCGGGTCATCCTCCACGATAAGCACTCTGATCATCGTTTACCCCCTCTGCCCTTTTATATGGTATTCGCGCAATAAACCGCGCCCCCTTTCCCGGTTCGGTCTCTACGTCAACTCGTCCCCCCAGCCTGTCAAGGCTGCGCTGGACAAGGGCAAGGCCTAGCCCTCTGTCCTCTGATTTGGTGGAAAAGCCTTTAGCAAAAATTTTATCCAGATATTCAGGCGCAATTCCCTTCCCAGTATCGGTTACCGTGATGCTTAACAGTTCCGCAC
Source organism: Thermosinus carboxydivorans Nor1 (assembly GCF_000169155.1). Lineage (NCBI taxonomy): Bacteria > Bacillati > Bacillota > Negativicutes > Selenomonadales > Sporomusaceae > Thermosinus > Thermosinus carboxydivorans. Next base: position 103,333 of record NZ_AAWL01000005.1, on the reverse strand, counting down.
CAGCATCATAATCAAAGCTTATGCTGACATTTTTTCGCTGGGCGAAAGCCACAGCGTCAAAAGCATTATCAATAAGGTTGCCCGTTATAGTCACCAATTCATGAATAACATTATCATCGGCAGGCTCCGGTAAATAACTGGTTGCGGTAATAGTCATTTCGACGCCAAGTTCCCGGGCCCGGCTGAGCTTGCTTAACAAAAATCCGGCCATAACATGGTCGCGGATACGCGCGCCTACAAAATTCACTTCGGCCTGCTGCTGGTGAGCAATCTGATTTATATAAGCAGCCAACTGGTCGTAACATCCCAGCCTGACCATGCCTAAGATGACATGCAGCTTGTTCATGAATTCATGCGCTTGCGACCGGAGGGCCTCCACATAATTGCGAACACCTGTAAGTTCTTCCGCCAAACGATGTACTTCGCTCTTATCGCGGAAGGTGGCGATTGCGCCGACAATCTGGCCATTAACAATTACCGGGACACGATTGGTCAAAATGATAACTCCATTGATATTTTGTTCCTGGCCGAGGTCCGCCTGGCCTGACCGAAGGACATCCTTTAGTTTAGTATTCGGTATATATTCTTCGACAGATTGTCCCAATGGATTTCCGTGGATGCCAGCGCGCGCAAGCAAACGCAACGCTTCATTATTAACAAGAGTTATGTTACCGTTGGTGTCAACAGCGATAATCCCCTCGTGCACCGACTGCAGCATAGCGCTGCGCTCTTCGAGCAGCTTAGCAATGGCTGACGGTTCCAGTCCAAACAACGTTTTTTTAATGCTCCTGGCAAGTAGCATGGCGCCGATAACACCAATTGCTAAGCCCAGAGCCGTCGCAATATAAACAAGGTTTTTACTCTGCTGGACTGCCTGCTGGACACTATTCAGCAATATTCCCACTACTACGGCTCCTACCTGCCGACCATCAGGCGCAAAGACTGGGGTAAACGCCCGGAGCGAATGGCCTAGCGTGCCTTCCGCTATCGATATGTATTCCTCGCCTCGCAACGCCCGGCTTTCATCGCCCCCGACAACATGCTGGCCAATTTGTTGTGGGTTGGGATGCGATTTGCGAATGCCATTCATATCAAGTACGACGATAAACTCGACATTAGCTGCCTGCCGCATTGCCTCGGCCAAACTTTGGATGTTGCTTTCGGCTATGCTGCCGGTCAGACCGCCAACTATCGTCGGCGAGCGAGCAACAAGCCGGGCGATATTTATCGCGTTCTCACCCATTCCGGTCTCAATAGTGTAAGTAATATGCCGCGTAATCAGCATGTTGGTAATGAATAGCGCCACCGCCACGACCGTCCAGACAAGAAGTATTATTTTCGTCTGCAGAGTTAAAACCGGTTTTACCATAAATAGCGCCTCCAGCTTATAACGCCGAAAAACAGACTACTCAACCACATGCCTGCTATACTCGCCTTACAACTAGTCTTAGCAACACACACTAATCTTCGGTTAATAAACATATTCCATAACCAAATCAATAACCCTGCCTTTGCCAAGCCTTAACTTCCAGCATATCAACTTGTGAAAATGTCACCTAAAACGGTGACATTTTCACAAGTTAAACACACAAAATTGTCTTGACATCAAAGGTTTCTCTGGTATATTATCGACTTGTTATATCAATACTTATCAGTCATAAAAATTGCCTATTTTTTATATATATTTTGAATTAAATAATTTTTCTTAATTATATCATATATCCTTTTCCCGCTTCTGAATGATTTAACACACTTGACATAGGAGGAGATTGCCATGGAAGACGTTTGGCGCGCCAACGAAAAAACAATGACTTATGGCCGTTTGTCGCCTCAGGCCAAAGCTTTGTTTGAATGCAACGCGATAATTTTGGCGATGTGTTGTCTTTTGCTTTTAAACTATTTGTAACCCGCCGAAAAATAAATGAAGTCTAATCTTCTATGCTTATTGCCTCGCCTCACAGAAAGGTCGAGGCTATTTTTTATACCATTTCACTATCTATAATCTTTTTAAGACCGTATGTATAATTGTGGGGGGAAAAGGTTTGTACCTCTGAAATAAGCCCAAAACAAAAGAAGCTATTTCAAATAGCTTCTCGTATTAAGAATTGATCAATAATACTGTGGACGCCGGTCAGCAAACACCGGCACTTTCCGGCGGATTTCCGGCACCATCCCCAGATCAATATCGGCGATGATCACCTGTTCTTCAGTTTCCGACCCCTCGGCCAGCACCTCACCCCAGGGACTCACAACCAAGGAATGTCCGAAGAACGTGTTGTTGTGATCGCGGCCTACCCGGTTGACGGCAACGACAAACATTTGATTTTCAATGGCCCGGGCTTGGCTCAGAATAAGCCAGTGCCGGCCGCGGATCGCCGGCCATTCGGCCGGTATGAATAGCACCTCGGCCCCTTTCAGCGCCAGAGCGCGCGTCAGTTCGGTGAACCGAAGGTCATAGCAGACAATGCCACCGGCCTTGCCAAAGCTGAGATCAAATAGGCCCTGCCGGTCGCCAGGCGTCAAATACTTTTCCTCATCCATCATCGGCACAAGGTGAATTTTACTGTATTTACCAACCACTTCGCCGGCGCTGTCAATAACGTAGATGGTGTTGTACACCTTGCCGTCGCGGATTTCAGCGATTGAGCCGCCGACAATTTCTACGCCATTGTCTTTGGCAAACTGCTGCAGCATCTTGACGGTAGGCCCGCCGTCAGGCTCGCCAATTTTCAGCAGTTGGTCAAGCACATAGCCTGTTGTCCACAGTTCGGGCAGTACGAACAATTTGGCGCCGGCCTTAGCGCCTTGCTCAAGCATGGCCAGCGCCTTTTGGCGGTTGGCCTCAACGTCGCCCAGGACGATATCCATTTGCAGCAGCGCAACTTTCATTACTCAACCATCTCCTCCCCCAACACCGCCACTTCGTAGCGGTGGGTAATTTTTTACAAAATTTCCGCCAGAATACCCCTGATTTTAATCGGGGGATGAATGGCGATTTGAAAATTCCCCTGGTTATGCTATAATTTAAGCAAACCGGAGGAGATATTAAATGCAAACTATAACTCTTAAAATGAAACTCCTGTCTCCCAACAAAGGTAAGCTGGAGAAAATGATCCGGATGCTGGAGATCTACCACCAGGCGTGCTCCTGGTTCCTGGCCCAGGCCGAAGCACTCAATACTGTCAGCCGGGCAGTTTTAAACCGTGAAACTTATAAGCAGGCTTCGGGATTATTCGACCTAAATCGAGGTACGCTCCAGTGCGCCATGCTTAAAGCCTTGTCTGCCAGGCGCTCCTACCTTTCCCGCAAGCAAAGGGGTAAAAAGGCTAGTCTGCCTAAGTTTGAGACAATGGTTCCGGTAATGGTGCGGCAGGACTGCTACTCTCTCCACCAGCTCCCTTCCGGGACGTGGGTTATTAAATTTCCTGTCTCTTCCGGCAGAAGCCAGATAGCCGTACCTATTGCCGCTTCTTTATATCATGTCAGAAAACTCATAGATTTGGCAAGAGGTTCTTGCCGCCAGGGGTCTATGGAAATCTGGCGTGATAAAGGCGGCGAATGGTACGTTTCTATATCTCTTCAGTACTGTTGCATAAAAAATGATAAAAAATGTCAAGTGGAAGAATATAGAAAAAAGCAGTTGCACAAGTTGGGATATTTCCCGAATATTCAGTCTTAACTTTTCTTCTGCTTATTTAAAGCAACGACGGCATAAAGGCAACCCTGCGGCCACATTTTCCAGTCCTATCCAGCTTTCTTGTTCAACGTACTACAGATACATCCCTTCATCTACAATATCAAGCCAGTCTGTGCCTAGTTGGTCGATTATCTGTATCAACTGGTCATAACCAGCATCAAGCGACTGTCTGCCATGATTTGTTTTCGTCGGCGGTCGGCTTAAAGCAGCTATTAATTCATTGAACGCCTGGTACAAAAACATTTGTGCCGCCCGCAATACCTCAAGCAGGGAAACACTTTTTGGCAATTCTTGTTGCAGGTTTTGCAGCAAACAATATCCAATCAGCGCTAGCCAGATTTGCCCGTATACGGCATTTTGACTAGTTCCGAAAAACTCTTTGACAACAAGGTGCTGTTTGATCCACTTGAAAAACAGTTCTATTTGCCAGCGCATGCAGTAAATATCGCTGATTTCTGCAGCTGGCAGTGTTAGTTCATTGGTTACGATAATTACAGCGTTGCCTTGGTTATCACGAGTTTCAATTAGTCTTACCGGATGTGTCATTTGGGTGGTATAAGCGTTGCCCAAGCGCACAATTTTCTCTGCTAAAACCTGGTTTGTTTCAACGCTTTTTTCTTCCAAAACATCAATGATAGCATTGCTTTTTAGACGCGACACGAACCGAATGCCTTTTCTGCAGTAATCATCCCACTTAGCATAATCAACATAGCCTCTGTCAAATACGTTTAAGGCATCGGGGGAGGTGACTACCAGCTCATCCATGACCGTTTTATCAGCCTTGCGGGCAGAGGTTAGAACGGCGCTATCTGGATATGAATTGCCACCATGAATAGTGATGCGCTGATGCAGTTTAATGCCGCTTTTGGTTTTACGGTAATCAGCCCATAGATACTTTCGCAGGCAAAGAGTAATCGTGCTGGAGTCGATAACATTGAGTTGGTATTGCCGCACAGCGCCGGTCTTGTTGGCTTGTTGCCAGATTTGACGCTTTACTTCAGCAAATAATTGTTCCCAAACACGGTGATCAATATTTCGCAGACGTCTCGATAATGTAGATGCACTGATGGAGGTAAGATGCAACAATTTTTGCAGCTGCTTGTCGCAAGTAAGCCGGGTAGCGATATCCCGCAAAGAATCAAGCCCTAAGAATTGGGCAATGAGCATCAAGTATAATAGTTTCAATGTTTTGAGCTTTTTCACATAACGATCGCAACCGGCACTGGCGACAACTTGCAAAAATTTTTCTAGAGGAAAGGCTTCAAAGACTTTAAAAAGACTTTAAAAAATGTGGTTTTTGTGGTATCCTTGTCCATGCATTTTGGCTCCTTATTTTAGAGTGCGTGGACAGGGTTACCTGCTACACCTCTATTATAAGGAGTTTTTTTACGATTTGCTAGGATAATATTGCCCTTTATAGCGATTTTGGCTTATTTTAATGACATTTTGACCGATTTGAACATTGATATTTTCAAGGCTAGTTTATTGCAACACTACTGCCCAAAGAGACTTCCAAGACTTGTCCGAAGTGCGGGAATGTTTCCCGCTACAACCGCAAAACGCAGGGTTGGTTCAAATGTATCAAATGTGGCTACCAATCCGATGCGGACAGAGTTGGTGCCTTAAACATTGCCGCCAAAGCGCCCAATGCTCTTGGGGCATGACCCTAGGAGAAAGGGGAGTGTGGCACCCCTTAAGGCCAAGGTGATGATCCGGGTCGACCGGGGAATTGCTGGCTAACCTGCGATTGGTCAATCGCCATCCCACGTTGGGATGCCCCTCAATTTATTGAGGGGAGGATGTCACTTTATTGGACAAAATACACCTGCAGGAAATTAGCCATCTTTTCGGAAAATTCTTGGCGTTAGTAAATCATGCCTGCACCACCGTCTTGCATTGCCGCGTGCAAAAAACCGGTATGTGAAGTAAATGCCCCGATTAAGGGGGCAGCATTGACATTACGTTGCCAAAAATGGTAGTATGGAGGATGAAATAGAAAATACTACTACTTGAATCACAATTTCATACAATCGGGATAGGTGCCCTACGGGGCTTAATAGGGAAGTCCGGTGCAAGCCCGGCGCGGTCCCGCCACTGTAATGAGGAGCAAACCCAAGTTATGCCACTGGGATGAAAGTCCTGGGAAGGTTTGGGCGAGCGATGATCCAGAGCCAGGAGAACTGCCTATCTGACAGTCACCGCTACACCCACGAGCGATGGGGAGGGGATTATTCATGCAGTCTATCCTTCCCGGCTATTAGCCGGGATTTTTAATTAGGGAGAAGTCATGAAATTACAAATACGTGTGCATTCAATCTAAATTTTCCACTCATTTTAGAAAAGAGGTAAGATGATGAACAAAAGGACGAAAAGCTTAGTGAAAAGAATTGCTTCTACTTTGGCAATGGGCACATTGCTGCTGGTCAATCCGGTCCAAGCAGCTGAGGACCCTGTTTTCCAACTAGACCAAATTACCGTTACTGCGGCTAGAGTGCCGCAAACAGTTGCAACCGCACCGGGGGATGTGACCGTAATTACCGGCGAGCAGCTTGAGCAAAAAGGAGCGAGAAATTTAGCCGAGGCCCTGGAAGGCGTGCCGGGGGTAGTAGTTTTGCGCAATGGTGGCCCGGGAGAACTGGCAATTCCTTACATATTAGGTACTGACAGGATCGTAGTCTTGATTGATGGTAAACGGATGAATCTACCACAAGGGATAGGCTCAGGTGCAGGCGGTATTAATTTAAATAACATATTATTATCCGACAATATCGAAAAAATTGAGATTGTCCGTGGGGGAGGCTCAGTATTATATGGGGCTGACGCTGTTGGGGGCGTCGTCAATATAATAACCAAACGTGGAACTGGCAATGTCAAAACAATAGTAAATTCCGGCTTTGGCAGTGATGCGACAAGTCGTTTCAATTTATCTAACCAAGGTTCGGAAAAAGGATGGCATTGGTATATAACCGGCCTGAAAGAAGCTACAGAAGGTCAGCGACCAAACAGTGATTATCGGGGTAAGAACGCGACACTGCGGTTGGATCGGGAACTTAATGAAACCGAAGGACTGTCTTTTACTTATGATTATTATGGTAGCCACAGTGGCAACCCGGGAAATTATCTAGGATCTATGCAAGGAATTAACGACTATTTGCGACATAACTGGAGTATTGGTTATAGTGATAAACATGGTGATGGCGAGCGTGTCGTGCGTTTTTATAACAATGAACACGAACGGACCTATTATGCGCTTCCGGGCATGGATAAATATTTTTATAAGAATAAAGTACGAGCAATAGAATATCAGGACAGTGCACAAATTGACTATAAAAATTATTTGACCTGGGGAAGCGAATGGCGCAAGGAAGTTGTGTCAACAGCGGTTTATGCACCCGACACGGTTCGTGACCGCATTATTAAGGCAATTTATTTACAGGATCAATATAAATTAAACGGGCGTACCAGCGCTACTATGGGTATGCGCTATGATGATAACAGCCAATATGGGGCAAAATGGTTACCCAAGATCGCGCTAGCATACAAAGCCGATAATAGTACCAATTATTTTGCCAACTGGGGCAAGGTATTTAAAGCGCCTAAGTTTGACGACTTGTATAACTGGGGCGGCGACCCTGACCTTAAACCGGAAACGGGTTGGACATCGGAAGTAGGTGTAAAAAAACGCCTGGCTGTTGATAGTGAAGTAACTTTTTCTTTATTTAAGCGGGATTTGATCGATGCAATAGATTGGAAACAGGTTGGGCCTGATGATTGGAAAGTACAAAACGTGCACCACCTTACCACAAAAGGAGCGACTTTGTCGTTTGCAACTAAATTAACTCAGGCTGTATCCGCTAACATTGGTTACACTTACCTTGATTCGCGCGATGAAAACAATAATCAGCAAGTACCGTACAATACTTTTAACTTGGGTATAAGACTGCAGCAAGGCAAGTTTTCCCAAGAAATTTATGGAAAATATGTAAGTAAAACAAGTGATGTTTCAAGTTATTTCGTGTGGAATACTACCTTTAACTATACTATGACTAAGGGACAAAGCTTATATTTAACCATCAGTAACCTCTTTAACAAACACTACCAGGAAGTACCCGGCTATCCTGCCCAAGAGCGCGCGATCTTCCTGGGAATTAAACAATCGCTATAACCACGTAACTCACAAAAAATATCCTGTGGTTAAGTTCAACCACAGGATATTTTACTTATCAGGTCATCAACAAATTGTCTGGCAATCCGGCCGGAACGGCCCGAATGGGCCATTTCCCAGCGCAGCGCCTGTGCCCTAAGCTCAACCGTCGGCAGATCGACATTGTTTTTGCGGGCAATATCCTCGACGATGCGCAGATACTCGTCCTGATTGGGCGAGGGATAGGTCAGCGTAATGCCAAACCGGTCCGCGAGCGAAATTTTTTCGTGAATCGTATCTTGGTGGTGAACTTCATCGCCGGCACGGTCCTGCCAGGTTTCCCGAATTAAGCGCCGTCGGTTCGATGTCGCATAAATCAGTACATTATCCGGCTTTGTTTCTACTCCGCCGTCCATCACCGATTTCAGCTGTTTATAGCCTGCTTCCGTCTCCTCGAACGACAAATCGTCAATAAACACAATAAACTTTTTGCCCCACTGGCGGGCAGCGTTCATAATCGCCGGTAAATCCGTCAGATCATTTTTCGTTACCTCGATAAGCCTCAGGCCAGCATCATAGTAACGATTGGCCAGCGCTTTCACTGACGAGGATTTGCCGGTTCCCCTGGCACCGACCAGCAGCACGTTGTGAGCCGGCTTGCCGGCCAAAAACGCCTCGGTATTGCGGAGCAGCGTCTTTTTCTGGCGCTCATAGCCAACAATATCTTCCAGCTGAATCGGATCGATGTGCTTGACCCCAACCAACCCTTTCTGCTTATCCCACCGAAACGCCTTGCAGCTGGCCATCTCGCCATAGCCATAGCGAGCATAATGGCCGCTAAGCAGCGCCGCCACCTGCTCGGCCGTATACTGGTCGGCACCAGCGAGCAGCCACTCCTGCACCGCGGCGGTGTGATTGTCCTGCCGCTTATATGTCGGCGTATAGTTAAGAATAATGCCGTCGAACCCGCATTGTTGGCTGGCAGCAAACACCTGCCGGAAAATCGCTATATCATGCGCCGCGGCCGCAAGCAGGCTGGCGCCGACCTTGCCCCCAGTCTTCTCCGCCGTCCGGCTGAAAACATTATTATCAAAACTGATCAGATGAATCAGATAGCTATTGATCAGATTGCCGGATAACCCCAGCTCCTCAGCTTTGGTAATCAGATCGCTGGCCAGCTCGCCCTGCAGCCAGGAACTATCCTTAGCAAACGCCATCAGCTTTTTGATTACCACGTCAGCCAGCAGCTTCCGGTAAACCAGCAGTTGTTCAAGCTCGGAAAAAACAGTCGCCATTGTCAGGCCTCCAGTTTCAAATTAAAGCCCTATTCCAAAAATTTATGGATAGGCTCGCCCGGCCGCACCATAGGCGTAACCAGGCAGTCCGGATCAATATCGGCAATGATTACCGTCGGCCCCGCCCCGCCGAGCGCCTGTTGAAAAGCGGCGGCAAACTCGTCCGGCGTGCTTGCCTTATAGGCCTCAATGCCGAAGCTCCGGACAAACCCGACAAAATCAAAAGGGACTAAATTGGTTGCAGCATAGCGCTCTTGAAAGAACAACTTCTGCCACTGCCGCACCATGCCCAGCGCCTGGTTATTTAAAATTACGCAAATCAGCGGCAGCTTTTCATTTACGGCGGTATAGAGCTCCATGCCGGTCATCTTAAAGCCGCCGTCACCGGCAATGAGAATGACACGGCTATCGGGACAGGCAAGCTGCGCGCCAAGCGCCGCCGGCAGGCCGAACCCCATCGTCCCCAACCCACCGGAAGTGATCCAGTTGCGTGAGCCGTTAATTTTCAAGTGCTGCGCCGCCCACATCTGGTGTTGGCCAACGTCGGTTACCCAAACGACCTGTTGCCCGGCCGTGGCCTTGGCCATATGTCGCATCAACCAGGCAGGATCAATCTGGCCCGGGCATATGCTGCGGCTAGTTGCCGCTTGCCGCCACTCGGCAATCATTTCCCACCAGGATGCTAGGTCCGCCCGCGCTGCCTGTGCCAGCGCCGCCAGTATTTGCGCTAGCGAAATGCGCACATTGCCGATGAGGGCAATTTCCGGTTCCATGTTTTTGCCAGGTTCGGCAGCGTCAACGTCCAAATGAATAATGGTTTTGCCTGATGAATAATTGGCCGGATCGCCGGTAACACGGTCGTTAAAACGGGTACCAACGGCGAAAACCAAATCGGCATAATGCACCGTCAGGTTGGCTGCCTTATGCCCATGCATCCCGGTTAATCCGAGAAACTGGCGGTGGTCGGCCGGGAAAGCCCCCAGCCCCATTAACGTACTGACAACGGGCATACCCGTTTGTTCGGCCAGAGCCAATACTTCCCGCTCGGCTGCCCCGGTTTTCACCCCGCCGCCGATTACCAGAACCGGCCGTTCAGCGGTAGCAAGCGCCTTAACCGCGGCGCTAACCAAATGGTCAGGCACACTGTCCTGCGCCTTGCGCGTCTCGGCCCCAAGGGGACGGTCAGGACAGTAGTCCGCTTCGGCAAGCAAAACGTCCCGCGGCACATCGATCAGCACCGGCCCCGGCCGCCCACTGGTGGCGATCGCGAAAGCCTTGTCAATCGTTGCCGCCAATTGACTCACATTTTTGACCAGAAAGTTATGTTTCGTGATCGGCATGGTAATACCGATAACGTCGATCTCCTGAAAAGCGTCCCGGCCAATGAGTTTGGTCGCAACCTGCCCGGTAATGGCGACAACCGGCGACGAATCCATGTAGGCGGTAGCCAGACCGGTTACCAGATTGGTTGCGCCCGGGCCCGAGGTGGCAATGCATACGCCCACCCGCCCCGACGACCGGGCATAGCCGTCGGCGGCGTGGGCAGCCGCCTGTTCGTGCACGGTTAGGATGTGGCGTATCGGGGCATCGTACAGGGCGTCATATAAAGGCATGATCGCACCGCCGGGATAGCCAAATACCGTATCAACGCCCTGTCGCAAAAGACTTTCGACAATAATTCTGCTACCCGAAAGCTTCATAAAATCAGTCCCCTGTCACCTATTCCTTCTTCAGCCACGGCATCATCGCCCTCAGCTCTTTCCCCACTTGTTCAACCGGATGAGCCGCTTTTTGCCGGCGCAAGGCGGTAAAGACCGGCCGGTTGGCCTTGTTCTCGAGGATCCAGTTTTTCGCGAAAGTACCATCCTGGATTTCCGCCAAAATTTTACGCATCTCGGCCCGGGTGGCTTCGGTAATGATCCGTTTACCGGTCATATAATCACCGTACTCGGCGGTATCACTGATCGAGTGGCGCATGGCCGCGAGCCCGCCTTCATACATCAGGTCGACGATGAGCTTCAGTTCATGCAGACACTCAAAATAGGCCGACTCGGGCTGGTAACCGGCTTCGACCAGGGTTTCAAATCCGGCGCAGACAAGTTCGGCCAGGCCCCCGCACAGGACGGCCTGCTCCCCGAACAGGTCAGTTTCTGTTTCTTCTTTAAAAGTGGTAAGCAGCACCCCGGCCCGTGTTCCCCCTATGCCCCGGGCATAGGCCAAAGCGATGTCTTGCGCCATCCCGGTACTGTCCTGATACACCGCCATCAGGCATGGCACCCCTTTGCCTTCGGTAAAGACGCGCCGCACCAAATGGCCGGGACCTTTCGGGGCGACCATAAATACGTCAATGTCGGTCGCCGGAACGATCTGGTTATAGTGAATATTGAAGCCATGGGCAAAAGCCAACGCCGCTCCCGGTCTGATGTAAGGCGCTACCTGCTCGGTATAAACGGCCGCTTGTTTTTCATCAGGCAACAGCATCATGACAATATCGGCTTGGGCGACTGCGTCCTTTACCGTGGCAACGGCCAACCCGTCGCCCAGCGCCTTGTTCCAGGACTTGCTTCCTTCGTACAAGCCGACCGTGACCTTAACGCCGCTGTCATGCAGGTTCAAGGCATGGGCATGCCCCTGGCTGCCGTAACCAATAATGGCCACATGCTTATCTTTGATAATGTCCCAATTGGCATCATGGTCATAATAAAGCTTTTTCATTATAATTCCTCCCTTGTATATTAAGAGTAGCGACCAGTTGATTAACATAATCAACCAAAGCTGCTCTTCTTTATTTTTGAAAATGAAACATCCTCAAAATCTCTTTACGGTCCTGGGATGTCTTTGGGAAAATAGCCATAGGTGGATGTCTACCAAGGGAATGTTCCGTTTCCCCCTGTTGCCCCTCTTGAAGGGTTCTTCCACAGTAAGAGTGTTCCCCTGGCCCCATGGTATAGACCTACACGCTGAATGTTTCCCGTTCGGCCGCCCCTTCCGCCAGCAGAGGAAGGCTTGTGCACCGGTGGCCTCCGGTGTATTCCAATAGCACGCAAGGCTGTCGTTCATGGGTTTCCCAGGGACATCCCAGGACCGTAGACATCCTCATCCTGTTTGAAAGGAGGTGTTTCCTATGCCATCTCCCTTGTTTGTCGGAATTGATGTAAGCAGTCAGGACAATGTTGTTTGTTGCTTAACACTTCAGGAAGAAAAACGGCCTTTGTGTCGTTTTTCCGTTGCCAACAACCGTCCTGGCATCTTAGAATTCCAGGACCGCATTGTCTCTCTTGTCCATAAACACGGTTTTGATCAAGTCCTCTTTGGCTTGGAACATACAGGTTGTTATTCCACTCATGTCGCCATGTATTTGCAACATCATTTATCGTTTGATTGCCCTGAAACCAAGGTATATGTTTTCAATCCAAGCCTGATTAGGGATTTTAAGAAATCACACTACCTCGACGCTCCCAAGAATGACCGTGTGGATGCCTGGTTCATTGCATCCAAGCTCCGCTCTGGCCATTTACCTCACCCTTTTACTTTAAATGAGCCGCTCTTGGCTTTACAGCGCTTAACCAGGGCCCGCCTTCATCTAGTTCGCGAACTTACGCGCAATAGCAATATTCTTATGACCAACCTGTATTTAAAGTTTAGTGATTACACCGTCGGACCTTTTTCTAACAAGTTATCCGCTACTTCCTTGGCCGTTATGGAAGAGTTTGATTCTGCTGAGGAGATAGCCAATATCTCCCTGGATCAGCTTGTAGAGTTTCTGGTAGAGCGCGGCAAAAACCGTTTTGATGACCCTGCTCAAGTTGCCAAGGCCTTGCAAAAAGCCGCTCGTTCTTCGTACAGGCTTCCTCAATCTATGGCCGATTCCGTTAATTTAGCTATGGCTTCGCTCATTCGGGTCATCCGTACTCTTCAGGAGCAAATCAAATCCCTTAACAAGGCTATCGAAGACCATCTGGCGACTATTCCCCAGACCCTTGATACAGTTCCGGGCATTGGCCCAATCTTTGCCGCCGGTATTTTGGCCGAAATTGGCGATATCAACCAATTTAAAAATCATCGCCAATTAGCTAAATTTGCCGGTCTTGCTTGGACTGAGCATCAATCAGGCAACTTTACGGCAGCCCAATCAAGGCTTATTCTTTCCGGCAACCGCTATCTGAGGTATTATTTGATGGAAGCGGCAAACAGTGTCAGGGTGCACGACCCTGTTTTCGCCCGGTATTACGCTCAGAAGCTGGCCGAGCCTAAAACCTTTGCCACAAAACGTGCCCTTGCGCTTACAGCCCGTAAACTGGTACGGTTGGTCGATTCTCTGCTGCGTACCAACCGAATTTATAAACCAGAAGGGGGAGTCTGACATAACCGATTAAAAAGACCATTTTTCTTTGTCCACCAGTTACCATATATTACCATCTTGATGTGGATATTGGTGGGTCTAGTTAAGGTTTGCCTTTTTTCGGTTCACCACCTTAGGTAGCAGCAATACATAGTTTTTTATGTTAAATTAGCCTCTTGACATCGTACCGCTGCTCTTAACATAAAACTCCTCGCTATCGGCAAGGAGTTAACAAAAATCTGGCTTTGCCAGCACTACCCTTGCCGACCTCGCAGGGCCAACTTAAAGGGACACCAATATTTAATAACTTTCTTAACTTAAGAAGAGCAACAAGGTATCTTTAGTAATAAAAAAGCCTTCTTGGCGTGTGAGGCGCACAAGAAGACATACTTATCTCCGGTATTACTCAGTATACTCCTTACCAGCCTCACAGGACCGGCTTAAAGGACTCCCATATATTTTAGCTATAGTTTATCAAGGCCATATAGTATTGTCAACTAATAATTAATCATTTCTTGCTTTATATACCGCTTTTTTGTCTCTCTCCTTTTCCCATCTCGCTAGTTTCAGGTCCTTGCCTCTATATCTTTTACATGCCCGAACACATCCTAGCGGCCATTTTCAAACAAATACAAAAAATGACGCAGGCAAAAACCTGCGTCATTCCTGATTTTTTCTGGCAGGGGCAGTAGGACTCGAACCCACAACCAACGGTTTTGGAGACCGCTACTCTACCAATTGAGCTATGCCCCTATGGAGCGGAAAACGGGATTCGAACCCGCGACCCTCGCCTTGGCAAGGCGATGCTCTACCACTGAGCTACTTCCGCATTGGCGACCCCGATGGGACTTGAACCCACGATCTCCGCCGTGACAGGGCGGCATGTTAACCACTACACCACGGGGCCGTTTCCCGGTAATATCTTGAAGTCCCTTACCGGGATTTTATAATAACATACCTTTACTTTTGCAGCAATCCACATTTAGCATCAATATACGAAATTAAATCACTATATCGCTTTTTTTGTCGCAATATCTTCACATTTTACCTATCGCCGCGAGTTTAACAAACCAGCTTATTTCCGGCTTCCCGGTTTAATCAATGGCAATCCTTGCTTGCACAAAGGACAATCATGCGGGGCATAGTTGTTCATACTAAGAGTAAGCAGCGCCGTGTAAGGCACACTGATTTTGGCCAAACCATTGCTTCTGTCCACAATTGCCCCCACACCGATTACCTGACCGCCCATGCTTTCCACTAGGTCTATAACCTCCTGTGATGACAGGCCGGTAGTAATTACGTCTTCCACTACTAACACCTTTTGTCCCGGCTTTATACTGAACATTCTCCGCAGAACTGTTTTACCGTCCTCTTTTTCTGCGAAAATTCCGGGAACACCCAATTGTCGAGCCACCTCGTAAGCTACAATAATGCCCCCCAAAGCTGGACCGATCACCAGGTCAGGTCTAGTGTAACGAAAACGTTCGGCAATAACAGCGCAAATTTTTTCCGCTAAGCGGGGTTCTTTCAGAAGAAGGGCGCATTGAATGTATGTATCTCCGTGAAGCCCGGAACTGAACTTAAAATGGCCCTTACGGAAAGCTTCAACCTCTTCAAGAATGGCCAAAACTTCGCTTTCAGTTAACATGTAATTCCTCCTCTTGTTTTCTTAAAATTTCAAGCCGCTTTCAGCCATTTCCCGTATGACCTTTCGTGCTGCTTCAGCAATGTTCGGCGCCGCCGTAATAGGACGACCGATTACTAGATGAGTAGCCCCCGCTGCCAAAGCTGCCGCCGGTGTAGCTATGCGGTTTTGATCGTCTTGATTAGCGCCAACCGGTCGAATACCCGGCGTAACAACAAGCAAATTATCACCACAGGCACGACGGATAAGCGCCGCTTCCCGCGGCGAAGCCACGACTCCATCCATACCTGCCCCTTGTGCTAATTTGGCGAGATGAACGACTTGATCAGCTACAGGTGTTTTATGCCCCAAAGCCGTCCACTCATTTTCATTTATGCTTGTCAGTACCGTCACGCCGATTAATTTAGGCCTCGGTATACCTAATTCAGCCGCTTTTTCGGCCACTGCCATAGCAGCAGCCCGCATCATGGCCGGTCCTCCACCAGTATGCAGCGTTAGCATGGAGACGCCAAGACCCGTTAGTATTCCTGCAGCATGCGCCACTGTATTGGGTATATCATGTAGTTTTAAATCAAGGAATACTTCTTTCCCCATACTTTTTAAATAATTAATTACTGTAACACCGACGCTATAGTACAGCTCCATTCCCACTTTATAAAAAGCAACCCATTCCCCCAGCGCCTCTACAATTTCACAGACCTTATTCATATCGTTAACATCCAGAGCCACAATTAACCGTTTATCAGCCTGCATATAAATCGCTCCTTTAGATACGGACTTGTCCTACCAACTGGTTTACATGTCTCAATCCACACTGTCTTAGGTAGTCGGCTATTCCTTCGGTAATCGCAATGGCAACACGGGGATTTATAAAATTGGCCGTACCAACCGCCACTGCACTGGCCCCTGCCAGTAAAAATTCAACTGCATCTTCAGCCGTCATAATACCTCCCATCCCAATAACCGGCACTTTAACGGCTTTAGCTACCTGCCAAACCATGCGCACCGCAATTGGTTTTACGGCCGGCCCGGACAGACCGCCAACAATGTTTCCCAATACAGGACGCCAGCTGTGTACATCTATAGCCATGCCCAATAAAGTGTTTATCAAAGAAATGGCATCCGCACCGGCGCTTTCCACCGCCTGGGCCATAGCAACAATGTCGGTGACATTCGGTGACAGTTTGGCAATGACCGGAACCGTAGCGTATTTTTTCACCTCACTGACCACGGCAGCAGCGCTATCAGGATCTGTGCCAAAAATCATTCCGCCTTGTTTCACATTAGGACAAGAAATATTTACTTCCAGGCCGGCAATACCGGAATTGGCAAGACGTCTGGCCAATTCACCGTATTCCTCAATGGTACCGCCGGAAATATTAACTATTACCGGTACCTGATACTGTGCCAGTTGGGGAAGAATTTCTTGCAAAAACCGGTCTATACCAGGATTTTCCAGACCTATCGCATTTAGCATGCCAGCAGGAGTTTCAACTATGCGTCGTCCTGTGTTGCCATCCCGCGGCTTAAGGGTCATCCCTTTTACAACTATCGCGCCAATTTGATTTAAGTCCAGTAGGTCGGCGTATTCTAAGCCGAAACCGAAAGTGCCCGATGCCGTCATTACCGGAGTCTTCATTTTAATACCGGCAATGTCGACCGCCAATGGCTGATTACAACTATTCATAGCAGTACCTCCTCAGCCCAAAATACCGGGCCGTCACTGCAGACCTTCCGGCGCAATCCGTCAGTACCGGAACAAGTACAAGCCAAACAAGCGCCTATACCACAGGCCATGTGCTTTTCCAGTGAGATTTGACAAGAAACCTTGAATTTCTTAGTTATTTCAGCTACCCTAATCAGCATTGGCCGCGGTCCGCAGGCGTAAATTCTATCGAACCTTCCGTCTGTCAAAATTTGCGGCAGCAGGTCGGTCGTAACGCCACGCAGACCGATTGAACCATCATCGGTTGTAATCGCAATATTTTCGCATAGCGGCTGAAATAACGCTGGCCAAACCATTTCCTCAGCATTTCGCCCGCCTGATATGACCTGTACCGGACGGGGACAAAGGCGCCGCGCCAAAAACAACAGCGGCGCCAATCCCATGCCGCCTCCGACCAGCAGCGGCCTGTGACAACTTAGTTCAAACGCTCTGCCTAGCGGTCCCAAACAGTTAATCTGGTCACCCTCTTTTACTTTTGCCAGTAATTCCGTACCCGCCCCTACAATTCGGTAAATAATACCGATTGTCCCTGCCTGGGGATCTGCATCGGCGATGCTAAAAGGACGCCTCAGCAGGGGATGATAACTATCGGCAACCCGTATATGAATAAACTGTCCTGGTTCGGCGCATTGAGCAATAGCGGGAGCCCGGAGCGTGAGCATCTTAATGGTGCTAGCCAAACAAAGATGCCTGACAACAACTGCTTGTTCCATTTGCTTAGACACAAGGATCCCTCCCTCTTGCATAGTCTTATTAAATAGCTAACATAACTCCAGACAGTATCATTTTGGCACACACAATTACAATATATCCAAATTTTATAATGAGTGACACAATAAAACTCCCTGCCGAACGAGCAAGGAGTTGACATGGCCAACCAAAGTTATATTTTTTTGAGTAGCCAAAATCCTTGCCGGCCTCACAGGACCAACTTAAAGGAAATTATTAATTTCTTGCTTGTATTTGCTAAAAAATCTATCATCGTCAATAAAAAAGCCTTCTTGCCTGTAAAACACGCAAGAAGGCCTAACAATCCATCCAGATTCCCCCTTACCAGCCTCACAGGACCAGTTTAAAAGGCCTAATTTATTTATTTAATGATAACAATTTATAGAATTGTTGTCAAGCAAATATTAACCCCGCAGGGGGAAAATCAATCGTCAGATAATCTATACATAATCATCACCTTTCCCCACATAATCCTGCAGGGCAAGGACATAAACCAAACGCCGTTCGCGCATACTTGTCAGAGCGTACAAAAATTCGCGGGCCGTATCCATGGATGTTAGGCAGGGTATGCCGTATTCCACTGCTATCCGGCGAATTTTAAAACCATCCCACACTGCTTGCTGACCTTGAACCTTGGTATTGATAATTAAACTAATTGTGCCATCCTGAATTAGTTTCAAAATATGAGACTGACTGTCTAAACCATTGCCAACCGTCTCTACGGCTAGCCCCTGCCCCTGAAAAAACTTGGCCGTACCTGGTGTTGCCAGCAGGTGATACCCAAGGGCCAGAAAGCCAGCTGCCACTTGCACAGCTGCTGTTTGGTCCTGCTCGTCAACGCTAAACAGTACGACGCCGTTTGGCGATATAGCCAGACCAGCAGCCGTCATGGCTTTATACAGCGCCCGGGCATAATGATAATCGATGCCCATCACTTCGCCGGTCGACTTCATTTCCGGTCCCAGCGCAATATCAACCTGCTGCATTTTTGCAAACGAAAATACAGGGGCTTTTACCGCCCAAAACGGTTTTGGCGGCAACAAGCCTGTTGCACACCCCATCCCAGCCAGCGTTTCGCCCATGGCAATGCGGGTGGCAAGCTGAACCATCGGTATACCGGTAACTTTGCTGAGAAACGGCACCGTCCGGCTGGAACGAGGATTGGCTTCAAGAATATAGACCTGTCCGTCAGCGACAACAAACTGAATATTAATAAGTCCCCGCACATTAAGGGCCAGTGCCAGCCGCTTTGTATAATCGACAATTCGAGTAATTTCGTCCGGTCCGAGCGTGCGCGCAGGATAAACAGCGATGCTGTCGCCAGAATGAACACCAGCCCGTTCGATATGTTCCATGATTCCCGGAATCAGTACGTCCTGCCCGTCGGCAATGGCGTCTACTTCCACTTCCGTACCTTGAATGTACCGGTCAATAAGCACCGGTCGGTCCGTAGACGCTTGAACCGCTTTGGTTAAATACTCAACCAGTTCGTTTTCGTTGTAAACAATCTGCATGGCCCGGCCACCCAGAACATAGGAGGGACGAACCACAACGGGATAGCCGATAACACCTGCTTTTTCCCTGGCCTCAGCCATGTTTGTCACACTTACCCCGGCTGGACGCGGAATACCAAGACGCTCGACAAGAGCGTCAAATTTTTTCCTGTCTTCGGCACAATCAATGCTTTCCACACTGGTTCCCAAGATGGGCACCCCGGCTCGCGCTAAGGGAACAGCTAGGTTAATGGCTGTCTGACCACCAAACTGCACAATGACACCATCCGGCTGTTCCTTCTCCACGACGTGAAGCACGTCTTCCACCGTCAATGGTTCAAAATATAGCCGGTCGGCAGTATCAAAGTCAGTACTAACCGTTTCCGGATTATTGTTGATAATGACCGTTTCGACGCCCATCTCTCGTAGCGCCCAGACGGAGTGGACAGAGCAGTAGTCAAACTCTATGCCCTGGCCAATGCGGATCGGGCCGGAACCAAGGACAGCCACTTTGCGGCGGGGACCGGGCGGCACCTCGTCCTCCTGGGCATAGGTCGAATAAAAATAGGGTGTAACGGCTTCGAATTCAGCGGCACAGGTATCAACCATTTTATAACATGGAATAATACCTTCTTCTCGGCGCAAATTCCGAATTTCAGAAGGAGATTTCCCGGTTATGGCGGCTATTGTCTGATCGGTAAATCCCATCTGTTTGGCTGCCGCGAGCAAGCGCGGCGATAGTTTTTCCTGGCTTAGCTTTTGTTCCATTAAGACTAAATTCATAATTTTAGCCAGAAAAAACCGGTCAATGGCCGTGATAGCATGAAGTTCGTCGATACTAACGCCACGCCTGAGCGCCTCGGCCACAAGGAATAGACGCTCGTCACTGGCGCTATGGAGCTTGTTGCGGATTTCTGCCGTGCTAAGGCGCGCAATATTCGAAACGGTCAGACCATGCAAACCGATTTCGAGCGACCGGACAGCCTTCAACAAGGCAGCCTCAAAAGATCGGTCAATGGCCATGACCTCGCCAGTTGCTTTCATCTGTGTCCCCAACAGTCGGTCGGCGTAAGCGAATTTATCGAAAGGCCAGCGAGGAAATTTCACTACAACATAGTCGAGCGCCGGTTCAAAACAGGCCATCGTTTTCCCGGTTACAGCATTAGGAATTTCGTCAAGGCGATAACCGATCGCAATCTTGCTGGCAACCTTAGCAATGGGATAGCCCGTCGCTTTGGAAGCCAGCGCACTGGAACGGCTGACGCGAGGATTCACTTCAATAACGTAATAGCGGCTGCTGTGGGGATCTAACGCAAACTGCACATTGCAGCCGCCTTCAATGCCCAAAGCCCGGATGATGGCAAGGGCTGCACTCCGCAGCATCTGATATTCTTCATCTGACAGCGTCTGCGAAGGAGCAACGACAATGCTGTCCCCGGTATGGATACCGACAGGATCAAGGTTTTCCATATTGCACACAACAATGCAGTTATCGGCGCCATCTCGCATCACCTCATATTCTATTTCCTTCCACCCTGCCAAACTTCGTTCTAACAACACCTGACCAATTAAACTGTGTTTTAGACCACGGGCCACTACTTCGCCTAGCTCCGCATCATTGTGTACGATTCCACCGCCAGTCCCGCCCAGAGTATAAGCAGGCCGGACAATGAGGGGATAACCAATGTCTTTGGCAAAGCGCAAAGCTTGGGCCAAAGTTGAGGCAATAGTGCTTTCCGGCACAGGTTGGCCGATCTGTTGCATTGTAGCTCTGAACAACTCGCGATCTTCGGCTTTTTTTATGGCTGCGAGGGGAGTACCAAGCAGTTTTACACCGTACCTTTCAAGAACACCCCGCTCAGCCGCCGTGACCGCCAGGTTGAGGCCGACCTGGCCGCCTAAAGTAGGCAGAAGCCCATCGGGCCGTTCTTTGGCAATTATCTCCTCAATGAAATCGGGGGTCAACGGCTCGATATATACACGGTCAGCAATATTATCATCTGTCATGATGGTAGCCGGATTACTGTTGACGAGAACTACCTCCAGCCCCTCTTCCTTTAAGGCGCGGCAGGCCTGCGTGCCCGCATAATCGAATTCAGCCGCCTGACCAATAACAATCGGGCCTGACCCGATTACCATTACTTTTTGTAGCTCTAGTTTCTTCGGCACCGCTACACCTCCTTAGTCATCAACTGATAAAACTGCTGGAATAAATACATATTGTCATGTGGTCCCGGCGCTGCTTCAGGATGGTATTGTACTGAAAAGACGGGCAATGTACGGTGTCTCAGCCCTTCAACCGTCCCATCATTGACAGCCCGGTGTGTAACAACCAGGTCAGTACCGTGAAGCGATGTTTCTGCCACTGCATACCCATGATTCTGCGACGTAATAAAAACACGCCCTGTAGCAAGATCTTTAACCGGATGGTTGGCCCCGCGGTGTCCGAATTTTAATTTATAAGTATCCCCACCTAAAGCCAGCGCCAAAATTTGGTGGCCGAGACAAATACCAAAAATGGGCTTTCTTCCCACAAGTTTTTTTACTGTTTCGATGGCATAGGACACCTCTTTGGGGTCGCCGGGACCATTGGATAAAAATACACCATCCGGCTCCATGGCCAATATCGTCTCGGCTGTTGTTGCTGCCGGCACGACGGTCAAATCACAGCCAAGCCTGGCGAGGGACTCTAAAATATTTCGCTTTACACCAAAGTCCATTACCACTACCCGCGGGCCTGTCCGGGGCAGCCGGTAGACGATTGGCGTGGTAACTTTTTCAACCAAATGAACAACGTCCGCATTGCTCAGCAGAGCGAGAGCCTCTTCGTGCCCCATGCGAGCAGGCGCCAGTACCCCCATCATCACGCCGCTGGCCCGAATCCGTCGGGTAAGCGCCCGGGTATCGACGCCATATAAACAAGGAATACGATGCCGCTTTAAAAACTCTGCCAACGAGTTCTCTGCTCGCCAGTTACTAGGCGTACTACATAGTTCGCCGATGACAAAACCACGGACATAGGGTTGCCGTGACTGGTTAAAGGAAGCGGCCACCCCGTAATTTCCGATTAACGGATAAGTCATAGTCACGATTTGTCCACAATACGACGGATCTGTCAACACTTCCTGATAGCCTGTCATACCTGTATTAAAGACCACTTCACCGACAGTATGGAGCGGCCCTAGCATTGTTCCCGAAAAAACTGACCCGTCAGCAAGAACAAGTTTCCCTTCCATTGTTCTACCTCCCGGCAGGCATGGTATACCGCCTGCAAACTACTAGTCTTTGCCCGACCATCCTCTCCTTTTTAACATAAAAACTCCCTGTCATAAAGACAAGGAATTCTCCGCTTCAACAGCAGGAGGACTAAAGCAGTTTATTACAGCCGTATAAAACCAATCGTGTTTTTGAATAATTATTCATTATTCCTTTATATATATACTAACAAACTTAAGCCCAAGTGTCAATACGGCAGAAAAAAGCCTTCTTGCGCATCCAAACAGCACAAGAAGGCACAATTATTTTAAAATAGTCTATGTATTTTTATGCTTCAATTGGTGAGTATCTCGAAAGTACTATTTGCCGGTAAGCAAGTCGGCAGCAACACCGCTGATAAAGGCCGACGCCAGGACCAGGGCTTCTTCATTAAAATCAAACCGGAAATCATGATGCCCAGCCGCCAGTTCGGTGCCAACCATTACGTAGGCAGCCTTGCCACCGCGCTGCTGCACCCGCTCCATAAAATAGGTGCAGTCTTCGCTGCCGCCAATATTGCCGGCTGCCACGACTTCTTTAAATAAGCCCATCCGTTCGACGGTTTGCCGAATGCGAGCCACTAACTCGGCATCATTCCCGCACCCCGCAGCGCCGCCCATCTCTTGCATTTGAACTTGACAACCATGCATTTGGGCAGCAGCTTCAATAATACGCACCGCCTCACTATACATATACTCGTTAATGGCACTGGTAGTACCCCGCGTTTCCAGCTTGATAACAGCATTTGCGGGAATGACATTTCGTCCCGTGCCACCCTGCATGACGCCGACATTGATGCGCGACGCGCCTTGACTGTGCCGCGAGATTGCATGCAAATTAAGCAAAGCGGTGGCGGCAGCGAGCAACGCATTCCGGCCCATTTCCGGCGCCGCGCCGGCATGGGCCGGAACCCCGGTGAAAATAGCATCCAATTTGGTTGTAGCCAAAAAGCCTTCCGTCTGGCAAGCTACCTGTCCTGTTTTGCGCAGGGTGACACCGAAATGCATGCCTAGCAAATAATCCACGTCATCTACAACGCCTTTGACAACCATCGCCTTTGCGCCACGTACTCCTTCTTCCGCCGGCTGGAAAATAAGCTTCACCCGCCCGGCCAAATCCTCGCGCAAAGCTGCCAGGATTTCAGCAACGGTCAAACCAACGGCAGTATGACCGTCATGAGCACAGGCGTGCATGGCTCCCTTGTTGATAGACGCGAAATTTTCACGATACGGACGATGGCTTTCATCTTCCGCTTCAACGGCATCATTGGCATCAATATCAAACCGCAAGGCGACGGTCGGCCCCGGTTTGCCAAAATCCATCACGCCCACTACACCCGTTTTGCCGCCACGCATTTTTTCTACCCAAACCGGATTAGCCCCCTGCGCAAGGGCCCGTTCCCGATGGCGTTCCAGTTCCTCCGCCGGTGGCACGCCCATCATCGCCTCGGCCGCAACAACATCTTCGCCAACTAGTACCTCATAACCCAATTCGGTCAAGACGTCGGCGACTACCGATGCGGTGCGAAATTCAGTCCAGGCCGTCTCGGCATAGCGGTGAAAATCGCGGCGCCTGGCAATTGTTTTCGCCTCTAACATTTTAGCCAATTCCACAATCCTTGCGTCCATGCCCACTCCCCCATTTCCAATGTAGTAAATGTAAGATTACAGAAGTAATAACATCGTGACTAAAGCGGCCAAAATCATACCTAAGGCATTGCGCTTAGTCAGTTCAATGGTATTAACCCCGGCCAGTTGAGCGCACACGATAGCAGCACCGGCCACAGGCGACATTGAACGGCCAAGGGCACCGCTAAGGAAAGCTTGGGAGCCCATTTGCGTAATGCCAAAGCCAAATTGTTGCGCGTAAGGCGTAATGGCTCCGTTGAAGGCTAGTGTAGCCGCATCGCCAGAGCCGGACAGTACAGCAATGATGAACGGTCCAAAGGTAGCGGCAACCTTGGCGATATGTGCCGACTGCTTCATAGCAGCGATGAGCGCACCGGTAAGACCGATGAGTTCCATTCCCTTGGTAAAGACGGCGGCGGCAACAATAATGCCAATAACATTTGCATAGGCTTCGCCCATACCGGCAAAAAACTGCTTCGAAATTTCCTGGGGATTAGTGAAAGTGGCGACAAAGCCTAGTATAACGCCAAAAATCATGGCCTGCGGCACTGTAACTTCGGGGATGAGGTGTACCTGTTTGCTGCCCAGTACCAAAAGCGCAAGCGGAACAAGGGGAACAAGCGCTTTAAGATAATTAACCTTAAATTCTTGCTTATCATCTAGCAGGTTAGCGGCGCCCTGATACCCGCGATCTTCTTTGCGAAAGAAGGCTACCGCCGTCAAAGCGATAGCGGCGACAACGGCGCCAACAATAGCGGCCTTAGTATGACCGGCAATGACGGTCATTACGTCTACATTCGCCAACTTCGCAATAAAAGGATTGTGTGCCGAACCCGGACTAAAAACGCTGCCCCAAGTACCAGCCAACACGGCACTGGCGGCAATAGCCGGATGAATACCGGCGCTTATTAAGGCAGGGATCAAAATAGCGCCGACTGCTGCCGCGCAGCCTGCCGCACTCGGCAAAGCAATGTTGATACCAAAGGTAACCAATACCGTACCCGGAATTAGAATGGGGCGAAACTTGGTTAAGAAACCAGCCAGAAGATGTACTAAATGCATATCGCATTTTGTCAGCTTCATCACAAAGGCAAAACCCATAACCGTGGCGATAACCGGGACAAGTCCACTGTTGATCATTGCCGCACTGAAGGCATCAATGGCGGCGAGGGGTTTGCCGGACAAAAGCGCCATTAATAGACCGGAAATAAACAGGACTAACCGCGTCTCATACCTTTTGATGATCGCATAAAAAGTTAACAGAACAATTAAGCCTCCAACCCAAACCATAAATGCACCTCCCTTTTTTCAAAAAATCCCGTTGACTGGTAAACTAATCTCCCCTCCCACCCCTTTCGCAATTTTTTTTAAAGTTAACAAAATAAAATTCGAAATCCCTGCGTATTTTCCTGCGCAACCGGAATAAAATTACATCGAAGTTAACATGATCGATTTACCCACAAAGGCGCAAAAATGCAAAAAACCTACGAACAAAATGTTCGTAGGTTTTAATAATTGGTGCGGTTGGTGAGATTTGAACTCACACGCCTTTTGGGCGCCACCCCCTCAAGATGGTGCGTCTGCCAGTTCCGCCACAACCGCATATTAGGGGAGGTATAAAAGTGTGGTGCGGTCGAGAGGACTTGAACCTCCATGGAGTTGCCCCCACTAGATCCTGAGTCTAGCGCGTCTGCCAGTTCCGCCACGACCGCATCTTTTGGGTTAGCCGTCGCTTTCAGCGACACAATTATATTACCATAACATTTTCGCTATCGTCAAGCATTTTTCCTAAAAATTATTTAGCCAACAATGCCCATTCCCACGCATTCCATAGGTTGCCGGCAGGAGTCGGATTAGGCCGGTAATTGACCACCCGGGTCTTGACCGCATCAATGTTAGCCCGGAAATAGAGGGGAATGACAGGAACCTCCTGGACAATGAGATCTTGAAGGCGAAAATAAATTTGCTTACGGCTCCCCAGGTCAAGCGTACGCGCCCCCTGTTCGGTCAGAGCATCCACTTCCGGATTGCGCCAGCCAGGATAATTCTGTCCCTCATAGCCGTTGGCCCGGCTGGGTATTTTTTTAGAATGCCATAAACTTTGGTTATCGGGGTCCAGCCCGGCTACCCATGCGTACATCGCCGTCTCAAACCGGCGGTTTTTCAGCACATCGCCAAAGAAGAGCGGAACATCGACCAAGCGCAGCTCCCCTTGTATGCCTACCTCTTTTAGTTGTTGAATAATCGCCTGCCCGACCGTTTCCCGGATTTTATTGTCCCCGGTTGTAACGATCGAGAAAGCCAACCGTTGCCCGTCCTTGGCAAACACTCCGTCCGGCCCCTGTTTCCAACCGGCCTGGACCAGGAGTTCACGCGCCCTATTCACATCCCTTGCCGGTGGTTTGAGCGCGGGATTATAAGCCCAAGAAAACGGCGACTGGTCAGCTACCGCGGGAATAGCTACATTCTTTAGCACCGTGTTGACGATACTCTGCCGGTCGATAGCCAGAGCAATAGCCTGACGTACGCGGACATCCTGGAACAATGGATTGTCTAAATTAAAGTCCAGATGTTCCCAAATCATGTTCGGCGTAACCAATGTCTGAACTCCGTCAATCGCTTTTACCTGCTCAAGTTGGGTAAAGCCGATACTGCTCGCAATATCGATTTCGCCGGCTTTCAACTGGGTCAATAAAATATTAGGATCGGGGATTACTTTATACATGATGCTATCCAAATGGGGTTTCCCGCGATAGTAAGCGGGGTTGGCCTCCAAGATAATCGCTTCGGCTAGTCGCCATTCCTTGAATTTGAAGGGTCCTGTTCCTATTGGCCGGCGATTAAAGCCAGCCTTGTTATAATCTTCGACACCTTCCAGAATATGTTTGGGCAGGATAGTGCGAAATAGGGTGAGATAGGGCGCATAAGGCTGCTCAAAACGAATGACGGCGGTATAAGGGTCGGGAGTCTCTATCGCCTTGATCCGGTCGTAACCATCGCGGGAAATAACGTTTACTTTACGGTTCAAGATATATTGCCAGGTAAACTTGATGTCAGCGGCGGTAAACGGCTGACCATCGTGCCAGGTAACCCCCTGCCGGAGTTTGTATATTACGGTTAAGCCGTCAGGACTGACGCCACCGTTTTGGACGGTAGGCACTTCAACCGCTAGATCAGGTACCCATTCCCCTTTGTCATTAACGGTAATTAAACCGCTGAAAATAAGACTGCCTACTTCGGCTGTCGCCAAAAGGTCAGATAGCAGCGGATTAAGCGTGTTTGGCTCTTGCAAACTGCCATAAACAAGCTGACCGCCTTGCTGCAGCTCTCGTGTCTCCTGTCCCTCGGAATTAAGTTTTGTTCCGCCGCAACCGACGGCAAGCACTAATATTAGCGACAGAGCGGCGGCGAGCCATATCTTGCCTAAACGCAAGACAGCACCTCCTATTTTCCATACAACTCCTGATAACGCCTTTTATTACGCAGCACCTTTGTGACATATTCGCGCGTCTCACGGAAAGGAATTTGCCTGATGTCTTGGAAAGACATATCCCAGCCATACTGGCGCATCCACTGGCGCACATTGCCCCTTCCGCCGTTATAGGCGGCAAGAGCCAGAACTTCGTTATCCTGAAATTCGCGCTTTAGTGACGCAAGGTACCAAGTTCCAAAAGCAATATTAGTCTCCGGGTCTGTCAAATCCTGTACCTGAAAATCCCGCCTCCCAATTTGTCCCGCCAGCCATTGACCAGTTTCCGGCATTATTTGCATCAATCCCAGCGCCCCTTTCGGGGAGACGGCCTGAGGGACAAACTTGCTTTCCGTGCGAATAAGGCCAGCTACCAAAAAAGGGTCAAGATTATGCTCCAGGGAGTATTGATAAACTAAATTCTGATACGGAAATGGATACAGGTATTTTTTTTGAAACCATTCACTGTTATAAACGGCATAACTCCCGGCGGCCAATACAAAAAGCCCTACAACCAATGCCTTCAGCCAGGACAAAACGCGCAAAATTAATCACTCCGTCATATTACTCGCTACAAAGTATGTATTGACTAATGCAAACATTCGCTATTGTTCAGCGGGGATTTTCTGCCAGGCGATTAGCACCTGCCGGCGCGTGGCATCGATGCTACCGCTGTTATCAATTACGACGTGGGCACGCTCTGCTTTTTCCCGCAGAGACATTTGCGCGCTTATCCTCGCCCTAGCTTCATCTTCGGTCAGTCTGTCCCGCGCCATAAGCCGTTCAAGCTGCGTCCGCTCATCTACATAGACTACCCAAACGGCGTCGGCAAGATGGTCCCAACCTTTCTCTATTAGCAGCGGTACGTCCAGCACCACTACCCTTACTCCCGCTTTGCGAGCTGCTTTAAGAGCGGTTTCAACCGCCGCTTGGATGCGAGGATGGGTAATTGCTTCCAGCTTGGCCCGCTGCTTGGCATCGCTAAAAACAATCTCCCCAAGAGCTTTGCGGTTAATACTACCGTTACCATTCAAGACGCCGAGACCAAACTCGTCTTTTATTTCCCGCCAGGCTGGCTTCCCGGTCGCTACAACCTCCCTGGCAATTTCATCGGCATCGATAATAACGGCTCCCAACTCTTGCAGCATAGCGCTAACGGTACTTTTACCACTGCCAATACCACCTGTCAACCCAATCACATACATTAGACCTACCTCGTCTATCGTTGACATATTGGACAAAAGTGAGTACCCCGGCCGGCTACTTCCGTGCGGACAATTGGCATGCCGCACCGCTGGCAGGGCTGTCCCTTACGGCCATATACCCGCAGATAATGCTGGTGACTGCCGGTTTGTCCGACTCCGTCGCGGTAATCGCGAAAACTTGTCCCTCCATGGGCAATACCTTCTTCGATGACCTGATTTATAGCGCGATAAAGTTTCTGCGTTTCGTCCTCGCTAAGACTGGCGGCGGGGCGCGTCGGCGCAATGCCAGCCACAGCTAAACTTTCGTCTACATAGATGTTGCCCAAACCACCGATAAGCTGCTGATTAAGCAGGACAGCCTTAATCGACGACTGCCGCTTTTTCAACATCATCCGGAAATAATCGAAAGTGAATTCCGGTGAAAGCGGCTCAGGGCCCATAGTGGCTAACCCGGCAATTCGTCCCAGGTCAGCAAGGTGTATGGCATAAAGGGTGCCTAGCGTGCGCGAGTCGGCATAAATCAGAGCATCATTATTATCGAGATCGAAAACAATATGCGTAAATTTATCGTGCTGATAACCGGCCGGTACATAATACAGCCGGCCAGTCATGCGCAAGTGTACCACCATGACCAGGTCGTGTTCAAGGCGAAACAGCAGATATTTGCCGCGTCGGTCAAGGCGCTCGATTTTTCTGCCTGTTACTGCTTCCTTAAATTCAGAAACCGAAGGCCATTTAACCAGACGGGGCAAATCAATTTTTACCGCTTCGATACGTCGGCCTACGACCTTGTCAGCGAGCGTACGGCGGATGGTCTCTACTTCCGGCATTTCCGGCATTTTGCTTATCACTCCGTTCATTTAGCCTGAGCCCAATTTGCGCCGGTCTTAACGTCAGCAACCAGCGGCACCGCCAAAGTGACGGCGTCCTCCATAGCTTGTTTGACAAGCTGAGCCACCAGCACCCGTTCCGCTTCAGCTACTTCCAGTACCAGTTCGTCATGAACCTGAAGCAGCAGGCGGCTTTTCAGGCGCCTGTCCCTTAGCTGCCGGTAAACCGTGATCATGGCTTTTTTAATAATATCAGCAGCAGTTCCCTGGATGGGCGTATTCATGGCCGTTCGCTCAGCAAAGGCCCGCTGGTTGAAATTGCCGCTATTAATGTCAGGCAAAAAACGTCGCCGCCCAAACAAGGTAGTTACATAACCTTGCTGTCTGGCCAGATTAATAACATTGTCAATATAATTTTTAACACCCCGGTACTTGGCAAAATAACTGTCGATATACTGACCCGCTTCTTTCCGGCTGACGCCAATGTCGCGTGACAGGCCAAAATCGCTGATGCCGTAGACAATACCGAAGTTAACAGCCTTGGCCCGCGCCCGCATCTGGGCTGTGACCTCCGCCATCGGCACGCCGAACACCTCGGCCGCTGTATGGGTATGTATGTCCTGATTGTGCCGAAATGCGTCTATCAGATTATCGTCTCCCGACATATGGGCCAAAACCCTGAGCTCGATTTGCGAGTAGTCGGCCGACATTATCCAGTCATAACCCGGCCCGGGCACAAATAATTCTCGGATACGGCGTCCGATTTCGGTGCGGATGGGGATGTTCTGCAAGTTTGGTTCCGAACTACTAAGCCGTCCGGTAGCCGTCACTGTCTGGTTAAAATGGGTATGAATCCGCCCCGTATCGGCCCGGATAAGGTCGCGCAGACCGTCTAAATAGGTGGATTTCAGTTTGGTCAGCAGCCGGTATTCAAGCAAACAATCAATGAGCGGATGCTGTCCCGCCAGTTTTTCCAAAACTTCGGCATCGGTGGAATAGCCGGTCTTTGTCTTTTTTATTACTGGTAATTTGAGAACCTCAAACAAAATATGACCTAACTGACGGGTAGAGTTAACATTAAACTCCTGCCCCGCTAACTGATATATCTCTGTCAACAGAGTCTCGATTCTATCCGTAATTTCCTGCGCCAAGGCATCGAGCTGCGTCAAGTCGACCCGGATACCGGCAATTTCCATTTCGGACAGCACCGGAACAAGCGGAAGCTCGATTTCTTCATACAGTTCAGCCAACCCGGCCGCCACAAGCTTTTCCTTGAGCACCGGGTATAAACGCTGCACTACTTCAGCCGCCCAACCGGCATAATCAGGCGTGCCCAGGTGCTCTTTATCCATGTCGCCGACAGCGAGACCTAAATGTTGGCAAGCAAGCTCCGTCAGCGGGTATTTTGCCGCTGTTGGCTCCAAAAGATAAGCCGCGAGCTGGATATCAAAACATAGCCCTCGCAGCTCCGTTCCCTTAGCCTTACAGGCATTACAAACGTCTTTGGCATTATAGGTAACTTTGGGGATAGTTTCGTCAGCCAACAGGTCCCACACCAGTTCCCAACCGTTAACATTATGCGGGATGTAAACTGCCTCATCGCCTGCCCATATAGCTAAGCCGATTAACGTAACTGCAGGGATTTTTCCGCTGGTCAGGGGAAAAAATACCATGCTGCCTAACCGTTTTACCCGGGCCACGATCTCCCTAAGTTCGGTGAATGAGGTAACCGCCTTAGCAGGAGACAGTTCCAGGGTCGTTTCGTTCTGCGGTAAGGCCTTGCTGTCAAAGAGTTCAGGCAGTTTAGCCAGCAAACTTTTAAACTCCAGTCTTTGAAAAACTTCCCGTACGCGGTCTACGTCAGGCGCTGCTTTGAGCGCTTCCAGGGAACAATCGAGCGGTACGTCGCAGACAATGGTGGCCAGCTTTTTTGACAACAAAGCCAGTTCCGCGTTAGCCCGTAGGCTTTCTTGCAGTTTTTTGCCCGAAACCTTATCAATATTAGCCAGTAAGTTCTCTACGGAGCCGAATTCGCGCAGAAGCTTGCCCGCAGTCTTCTCGCCAATTCCCGGAACGCCGGGAATATTGTCCGACGCATCGCCCATTAGGCCTTTAAGGTCGGTAATTTGTTCGGGCAATAGCCCGTATTTTTCCTGTAATACATTGATATCGACCAGCTCGGTTTCCGATATGCCCTTGCGGGTAAGCATAACTTTAGTGCGAGGACCAATCAGTTGCAATGCATCCCGGTCGCCGGTCACGATAAAAACATCATAGTCTTGCCTACTGGCTTGAGCAGCCAATGTGCCGATAATATCATCGGCTTCATAACCCGGTTTTTCCAGTACGGGAATACCGAATGCCGCCAGCACCTCGTGAACCAGGGCGAACTGCTCCGACAATTCCCCCGGCGTGGCCTGACGGTGAGACTTATACTCGGCATAAACCTGACTGCGGAATGTCTCTCTCCCTTTATCGAAAGCAACCGCAATAAGATCAGGTTTGTTGTCGCTAAGCAGCTTTACAAGCATAGTTGTAAACCCATATACAGCATTGGTATATAGCCCCGCCGCCGTGGTCAGCGGCGGCAAAGCATAAAAGGCCCGGTGCATCAAGCTGCTCCCGTCGATAATTACCATTTTCTGTGGCATATGCCTATCACCCATTAACAATTAATAAGCTTGTACCAAAAACATAATCTATATATATTTGGCCGTCTATCGGGAAATCCCTTTTTAGTTTTGAAAATCATGCTCTAGGTTATGTACCGAAACGAAAAGTCAATCCTCCCCGGCCAAACGAACAACAAAACAGGGCGGAAACATTAATCGTTCCCACCCTTGACGTTAAAGGGGTAAGTCAGTTCAATGCTGCGGGCCGACTCGTTCCAATATACATAGGCTTGAAAATAATCGTAGATTTTCGTTATTTGAATATAAGGTTGACCGGCAATAAGACCAAGCGGCAGCGATTTGCCGTTTATGGTCGCCGCTTTTTTCGCCGCATCCCACACCACTTTCTGGCCGATTGTCTCAGCCAGAGCAAGTAGCGGAATGGCGAGGATGCCGTCAAGCACCCGCACATCACTAGTAAAAGTTTTTCCATTTAATGCAGCGGTGTGCCCATTAATATCCAGGCGCCTTTCTTCTTGTTGCCAACGCTGCTGACCACCAAACAAAACCTGGACGTTGTCGAACGTAATATACAGGATGTCGCCCTTGACAATGCCAGGGGCGCTGAAATTGCCAGCGCGGACGGTCTGAGTCTGTTCATCCCATTGAATATTGCGCTTAAGTGCACCGGCAATGGCCCAGACGGGTACGAACAGCGTGTTCTCTTGATAAACAGCCCGCTCAACAAGTGTTTTGCCGTTCACGCGGATTTGATGGAATTGGGCAATTACCACCTGCCGATCTGGTTCCTCGCGGATGAGCCTTAGTAAAAAGTCATCGCTTACCAGACCGGCCAAGCCATACGCAGCAAGCTTGCGCTTTATCTCGCTCAGCGTGACGTCACTATAACCATAGATATCGGGATAAATTCCGACCGACGCGTTACCGTGAGCATCCACTCTGACCTTGACACGGTCATAGGTGACCTTTACCGGTGTACCGTACGGCACTACCTCATACAGTTCCTCCACATCCGCCTCATGCATTCGCACACACCCATTAGAAACGGCCGTACCTATTGCCCAGGGCGTATTAGTACCATGAATGCCGTACATGGGCAAAAAACCCATCCAGCGATAGCCTAGAGGATTGTCAGGACCGGGAGGAACTGCCGCCCCGCCGCGCGGCGGGAACCACCAGGGATTCACCTCCTTGCTAATAATACTAAAATTCCCCGTTGGAGTAGGCGTGGAAGGTTTGCCGATCGCTACTGGGTATACCTTGACAAGTGTACTCCCGGAATAAAATTCGAGAGTACGACTAGGCAGGTTAATTACAATATTGGGTGATGCGATATCAGGGTCGATCTGGGCATAGGCTGGCAAGATTGCAAGAAACAGCAATAGGACAGCGATCGCTGCCCCTCTGCCAACAGCCACCAGGCATCCCTTCTTTACTGTTTTATAACAGTATCATATATGAGAGAGACCTTTGGCCTATGACAAAGAGACAACGCAAAAAAAGGGCCGAAAAATTTCCGGTCCCCTGACAGTTATTGTAAGTTTAAAATTTGCTGATGCACTACCGTTAGATGACGTACACGGTCATCAGTTATAGGCAGGTATACATGAACGCGGGTGCCTTGATTTTCAGAATTGATATTGATAAACCCGCCATGTTCGGCGATAATGCGATGGGCTATCGGCAGCCCCAGTCCCATCCGGTCCAGTTTGGTAGTATAAAATGGTTCAAAAACCCGTGACAGAATTTCCGGCGGAATTCCCGGGCCGGTGTCGGCAATGGCCACGACAAGCATATTAAGATCAGCGTGGAGCCACGACTTCAAACTTAATACTCCTTCTTCCGGCATCGCTTCAATTGCGTTTTGCATAATGTTGATAAAAGCTTGCTTAAGCATATTGCCATCGGCACAAATCTGCGGCAAGTTTTCCGCCAGTTGCTTATCGATAACGATATTTTCGCCGCCGAGCTGCTTAAAAGTCAGACGCAGCGCCTCTTCCAACAGCCGATTGAGATTAACCCACGGCTGTTTTTGGATTTGCGGTTTGGCAAATAAAACCAACTCTTTGACAACTTTATTTATATAGCTAACTTCGTCAAGCAGCATTTCAAGGATTTCGCGCCGAACGGTATACTGATCATTATCTAGGCGGTTCAGCATAACCTGGAGATAGCCGCTGATAGTTGTTAGAGGCGTTCGAACATGGTGAGCCACCCCGGCAGCTAGTTCGCCTAAGGACATGAGCATCTGCGTTGTTTGAATTTGCTTGATAGCCGCGCGAACCGCCGAGACATCTTGCATGATAACAATCATCCCGCTTATGCCGCCAGCCGAATCCCGCAATTTTAAAGCATCAATGTGGAGATAAGTTATTTGATCCTTAATCTTCAATTTCAGGCTAGTGGTATAAAGATCATCATACTCAGACAAAGAAAAAATGCGCAGAAACTTTTCACCATAATGGCGGAAAACATGGTCAGACCGCTTTCCCAATACCGCCGTGCGATCAACGCCACAGAGTTTCTCCGCCTCGCGATTGAGGTTTTTTATTCGCAGTTGGTCGTCCAAAAATAAAATTCCTGTTTTCACGTTTTCAAAGTAGTCACTATATTCATCCTCTTTATTTAAGTATACGATTTTATTTTGAGGAGCTTCAGCAGAATACACAAGTCGTCATCCCCTTTAAAATATCCAATGCTATTAAGGTGATGATTAGAATTCTTGTAAATAAATGTATTTCCTGCCATGATAAACCAAATAGTTTTCGTAAAAATACGACATTTTACTTGCAAAAAAATGGTATGCTGTCGAAATTGCATACCATTCAAATACTAAATTCGTATTTTGCTTAATCTATGGGTTCTCTCTTTTTCGACAAAAAACTACGCTTACTACTGGGTTCTCCCTTTAATACTTTTTAAAATATTGTATCAATTTCCATATTTATCAAAAAATTCCATATTATTGCTAAATATTGCGCTTTTCCCAAAATAAAAGCCGGTGTGCACCGGTCGAAGCTACTCGCCCACATATTTTTGGTAAAAATAGTCAGGATCAATTTCGCGGGGGACAACGGCATGAAAGCGCAGCCATTCATTGCCGGCAATACCCTTTGTTAACAGATAAGTTTTGGTAGGAAAATCGCTGTCGTCCACTGCTAACAATTGATCTTCAGCCACCACCGCATTTAAATCGTCACGCGAAAAGTTGTCCGTATAAAAGTATTGGTCAATAGTCAGCAAGCTGCCGTCACCGTCGTATACTGCGCCAAAATAAACAGCGCCGCAGTCGATGGTGAACTCAAACGTATTGTTGCCGTCAGGAGTGCGACTGTCAAACAGGATGCGCTTGACGGGTATACGCGTCATTTTAGTTGTCACAAAAAACCCTCCATTCCTTCTTTTTCCTAGAATTATTCCCTGGAAACGGCTGCTTATACCTTGTCAATTTCCCGAACAATAAACGTTTAATCGAAACACTCTCTGGATGTTAATTGGGGCTGGCAACTATACGATTGGAAAAGTGGGAATGCGTGAGTTTCGGCTGCTGCGTTCACCGCCGAACTGGCTGGCTGTAGCCTGCGCGGCATGAGCATCACTGCTCTATGCTGCCATTCCTGTAACTGTCATTTCACTGGTAGCCTAATACTACGGGATCGAAAAAATCATACGCTAAGCCAGGGACGCCCCTTTTTCCCTAACAATATTAAAAACCATTTTTGCTTATTCATAAAGCAAATATGGTTTAGCCAATTGGCGAAACTGCTCTGCTTCCGCATCCCAAGCGGCTATTATTTCATCGAGCGTGTAGCGTCCCAAGCGCAACGAGTCGTCCCCAGTGGCCAAATCAATATTAGGCTTGCTGCCTTCGCGGTACGGGGCGTTAAAGCTAAATTTATCGCCGCTTAGCTCTATAATAGTATATAAAAGCGCAAGCCCGGTTCGGACGGCCTTGTAGGCTTTCCGGTCCACGACATGGATTTGTACGCCGCCGCATACTTGTCCCTTATACTTGGAAAAAGCGGGGGTGAAATAAGCCGGCCGGAAAATAACCCCCGGCAAGTGCTGGGCGTTCATTCGGTCGGCCAGCTCTTGGGCATCCAACCAAGGTGCGCCTACCAACTCGAAAGGCCGGGTGGTTCCTACCCCTTCCGAGATATTCGTTCCGCCAAATATGCCAATACCACTGTAGACAAGGGCAGTGTCGACCGTTGGCATGTTCGGAGAAGTCATAACCCAGGGAAGGCCGGTTTCATCATAAAGCATGTCGCGCCGCCATCCCGTCATCTTAACGACATGCAAATCGCAATTGATGCCAAACTCACTGTTAAACAGCTGCGCCAATTCCCCTACCGTCATACCGTGGCGTATCGGTATGGGATATAAGCCGATAAAAGACTGAAATTCAGGTTCCAACACCTTTCCCTCCACTTGCACTCCTCCTACCGGATTAGGGCGATCCAAAACCACGAAAGTCTTGCCCAACTCGCTGCAAGCCTGCATGGCATAGGCCATGGTGTAAATATATGTATAGAACCGGGCGCCTACGTCCTGAATGTCAAAGACCAGAACGTCCACATTCGCCAGCATTTCCGGTGTTGGTTTCTTGGTGGCGCCATAAAGGCTATACACCGTTACCCCCGTTCGCTCGTCCGTATAGAAACCAACGGCAGCTCCAGCCGGAACGTTGCCGCGAATGCCGTGCTCAGGGGCAAAGAGTGCGACCAAATTGGTTTTTTCGTTTAGGATATCCACCGTACTCCGAAAGTTGCTATCAATACCCGTATGGTTGGTTATCAGCCCTACCCTTTTTCCTTGAAACAAATACATGTAGTGCTCAATGTTTTCCACCCCAAGCCTTACTTTGGCTGCTGCCGCCGCAGCGCTGGAATAACTTCCCATATCTAGAAGAACAAATATCGCCAATAATACAGATAACCAAGAAATGCGTTGCATCATCGTCCTCCCCGGTTTACGTTTTTATATCATCATTATACCTTACCGTCACTGCCTTGTCCTCGTGGCTGCGCATGGCCCAAATAAAAAAACTCCAAGGTACAAGCCTCGGAGTTTTATGAATAAGTGGTGCCGGAGAAGGGACTTGAACCCCCACGGGGAAATCCCCGGCTGATTTTGAGTCAGCTGCGTCTGCCGTTCCGCCACTCCGGCATGAATTCAGTTGTGCAATGGACATTATGTATAATAGCACGGTTACGCCCTATTGTCAAGAGATTAGTGATAAAATTGAGCCGGTTAGTTTGGAAGGAAACAATGCATAAAATGACTAATTCCAATATATATTCCCTCAAAAAAGGTGAAAGCATGCCGCAGATTACTCTTACCGGACAAACGATAACTTACACGGTAACATATAGCAAACGCCGTAAAACGGTGCAGTTAAAGATGGTTTCTCCGTATGTTGTTGAAATAACCGCTCCGACCTGCTGTTCGCAAGCTTATCTGGAAAAAATACTGTGTACCAAGGCCAGGTGGATCGTGCAGCAATCGGCCCGGCTCGCGAATATCGCCGAATGTCCGGTCAATCGTACGGTAGAAGCAGGAGTACCAATTCTCTATCTGGGCCAAAGTTATCCAATTTATTCATTGTCTGATGGCACCCCTGCAAAAGTAACCTTGGAACACGACCGCATTATCATTCACGGATGCTCCGAACAGGCGGCTAGTTGTCAGGAAATTTTAAAGCAATGGTATCTTGAGCGAGCACGAATCATACTTACCGAGCGTACTGCTCATTGGGCAAAACGGATCGGCGTCCAGCCTACGCGCATTACCCTCCGTGATCAGAAAACCCGCTGGGGAAGTTGTTCATCACGGGGAACGATATCGTACAATTGGCGCATGATTATGGCCCCGCCCAAGGTTATTGATTATTTGGTAGTCCATGAACTTTGTCACCTTTTAGTCCCAAATCATTCCGAGCGATTTTGGCAAATCGTTACCAAGCACCTCCCCGACTACCAGACGGAACAAAGCTGGCTGCGCCGCAACGGTCACCTTTTGACAAGAATTTTTTAGTTTGTTACGCCCGGCATAAGTTCTTTTTCCCGCAAGAATTCTTCTAATAAGCTTGCCGTTACGCCCGTAATCTTCAGGCAGTTACGCAAGTGCTCCCGGGTGTCAAAGGGGTGAGGATCCGGATGCAATACGGATGGCTGCATCACTGAGCTCGAGATCCAGCATGTCCCGGAAGGCCCGCAAAATCGCTTCAGCACAGTTATACCCTTCCTTGAAATTCTGTCCGGCCCGTTCACGGGCACTGGTGATCGTACTCATGTCACACCCCTCTTTCTTTTCTCACTAATTTCGTTTTCTTGCTCCTTACTTCCTCTCTCGGCTACATGCCGGCAAGTCTTTTTTTCACTCACAAAAATAAAGATATCAAGGAGGTCATTATGAGCATTTTGTTTACTCCCTTTACTATCGGAAGCCTGACGGTAAAAAACCGCTTTGTCCGCTCGGCCACTCAGGACTGGCTGGGTCATGAAGACGGACGAATTTCTGAAGCCCAAGTAGAACTTTATGAAAACCTAGCCCGCGGCGACGTCGGCATGATTATCACCGCCCATGCCTATGTACAACATCCGCTTGGCCGGGCAAGCATTCGCCAAAACGGTATCTATGACGACCGGTTTATTGACGGCTATCGTTTGCTGGCTCAAGCGGCGCACCGCCATGGCGCCAAACTGATTGTGCAAATCTCTCACGCCGGTCGGCAAACTTCACCCGATTTAACGGAAGGTGAAACACCGGTAGCGCCATCTGCTGTCACTGACGGGAGTACTGGCATTACCCCCCGAGAAATAACCGGTGACGAAATCTGGGCGTTGATTAACGCATTCGTCGCTGCGGCCGAACGGGCAAAAAAAGCCGGCTGTGACGGCGTGCAGCTCCATATCGCTCATGGTTACTGCCTTTCGCAATTTTTGTCACCTTATACCAATCGGCGTCAAGACGAATGGGGTGGTTCAATCGAAAACCGCACCCGTATTATCCGAGAAATCATGGCTCGCTGCCGCGCAGCAGTAGGCAGCGATTTCCCCATACTTGCCAAACTTAATTGTACCGACGGTCTTTCCGGCCCAGGCTACTTAACGCGCGAAGACGTTGTCTACACGGCCCGCTTGCTCGAGCGGCTCGGAGCGGCGGCAATCGAGGTCAGCGGCGGGATCCGTGAGGCCAAAGGCGTCATGTCGCGCCCGAATATCCGTAGCGAAGAGGATGAGGCATACTTCGCCGCCGATGCCCGAGCAATAAAAGAAGCTGTCCGTATTCCGGTGATTTTAGTAGGCGGTTTGCGTTCAACAGCTACGATGGAAGGCTTGCTGCAAAACGGCTACGCCGACATGGTTGCTCTCAGCCGACCTTTCATCAAAGAACCTGATCTCATCCACCGGCTTTGCGCCGGCCAGGCAAAAGCAAAATGCATATCCTGCAACGCTTGTTTTAATCCAGCCGGCTTGGCATGCCGGTATGAAAAATAACAGGGAGGCGAGCGTTATGGAAACCACGATTGAATTGCGGGGTTTTGCCCGGCTAATGAATCTGTTTCAAGAGCGCGGCTGGCCTTTCCCCTATTACTATCCCCTCTCCGCTCCCTTATCAGGCTACGAACTACTGGAACAATTGGCTATTAATAAAGACCAGGTAGAGGCCCTGTTTATCAATGGCCGCGCTCAGCCTTTGGACGCAGTAATCAACCCCGGCGACCGTGTTGCTCTTATTCCTCCTGGCACGCCTGGTCCTTACCGTATCCTGCTAGGAATACGGTCGACATGAAAAAAATTCCCGGCAAAAAGCTTTTTGCCGGGAATTTTTTCATTATTAGCCCAAAATAGCCTTTAGATCCTCATCAGGAGTTGTAATAAGGCTTAGACCATATTTCTCGTTGAGCAGTTTGAGGACATTCGGCGTGAGGAAAGCAGGCGCACTGGGGCCAATGCGGATGTTCTTAACACCCAGGTAGAGCAGAGTCAGCAAGATGGCGACTGCCTTTTGCTCATACCAGGACAGGATAAGCGACAGCGGCAGGTCGTTTACGCCGCAGTTAAAAGCTTTCGCCAATGCCAGGGCGATTTGGATACCCGAGTAAGCATTATTACACTGACCAAGGTCAAGCAGACGGGGAATGCCATCAATATCGCCCAGATCAAGATGGTTGAAACGGTACTTGCCGCAGGCCACGGTAAGAATGACACAGTCTTTAGGTATTTTTTGGACAAGTTCAGTGTAGTAGTTGCGGCCTGGTTTTGCGCCATCACAGCCGCCGACAAGGAAGAACCGTCTGATTTTGCCAGCCTTTACAGCTTCTACAATCTTGTCAGCCAGGCCAAGTACAGCATTGTGATGGAAACCGGTAGTCAGTGTGTACTCGCCTTCTTTTTCTTCGGCTGGCCGCAGTGACTTGGCTTTGGCGATAACGGCGGAGAAGTCACGGGTAGGCAGGTGGGTAGCACCTTCCAGTCCGGTAATAGTCCGGGTGAAAATGCGGTCGCCGTAAGTATTCTTGTCGGTGAGCGGCATGACGCAGTTGGTCGTTACCACAATTGCGCCCGGAAATTCTTCGAATTCTTTGCGCTGGTTCTGCCATGCCGTACCGTAATTGCCTACCAGGTGCGGATATTTTTTCAGTTCAGGATAAGCATGGGCAGGCAGCATTTCGCCATGCGTGTATACATTAATACCAGTTCCTTCGGTTTGCTTGAGCAATTCTTCCAGATCAAGCAGATCATGACCGGTAATCAGGATGGCATGACCTTTTTTCAGACCAGTAAATACTTTGGTTGGTTCAGGCGAACCGTAACGGGCAACATGGGCTTTATCTAAGAGTTCCATTACCCGCAAGTTCATTTCGCCGCACTTTAGAACCATTTCAATGTGTCGTTCAAGATTGAAATTTACATTAGTAAGGGTAAAGAATAGTGCATCGTGCATAAATGCATCAATTTGTTCGTCGCGCACACCGAGT
Source organism: Thermosinus carboxydivorans Nor1 (assembly GCF_000169155.1). Taxonomy (NCBI): domain Bacteria; kingdom Bacillati; phylum Bacillota; class Negativicutes; order Selenomonadales; family Sporomusaceae; genus Thermosinus; species Thermosinus carboxydivorans. Next base: position 62,256 of record NZ_AAWL01000005.1, on the reverse strand, counting down.
TCACGGGCGTGATGGGCATAAGCGGCAATACCTTTAAGTCCGAAGATGAGAGTGTCCTGGAGACCGGCAAGATCCTCATTCTTTCCGCAAACGCCTACTTTGGTGCAACCAACACCGCCGGCCGTTTGCTCACACTGATAACAGAACATACCCACGCTATAATTCCTCCTTCGCAATATTGCTTTTACAGTCTCTATTGTAAAGCGCCCGGCTATTGCCCGCCGTGATGTATATCACAATTTTCCATGATTTTCATCACAAACTAATTCACCGACCGAAAGCGCCGTACAACGATGGTAGTAAGAACCCCGCCCACCAACGCAGTTATAAACTGGGGCCAGCTCATGGCGAAGAGCAAACCGGCGGCGATTTTTGGCGGAATGGAAACCCAGGTGAATAACCAAACAAAACTTAAATACAAAAATACCGCCTTAGTTATGGCTGCTCCGCCAACGGCCAACCAGCGCGACAGCCTTAGGGCAGCGCTATAACATATCACCAGGAGGAAATTGCCGCCGGCAACAGGGACAATAAAAACAGGCAGCGGCAAGAGTTGCTGAAAATAGGCAACAACAGGGGCAATTACACCAATTAAACAAGCTGACCGCCAGCCAACCGTTTCGGCCGCTATCAGTAAGCAACCGTTCACAAGGCTTCCTATAATAAAAGTAGAAAACACCGCGGGGATGGGAATGAAAAAGCGCAACGACTGAAAAAGAATTGTCAGCGCCAGCAATAAAGCCGTTCGCGCCAAAAGTCTATAGTTCACACCACCACCTCTTCCACTACTTGTGCCATTTATGGCGAATATTGGGCGGGCGATTACTGCTATTGCCAAATAGCAGCCAACCAATAATCAGCAACAGAACCAAATTGGCAGCCATACCACCGAGTAGACCGACGTCCACCAAAATATTGATTAAGGTTAAGCCACCCAAAAAGAGTAGACTCTTTTTCATATTAATATAAGGATAACGCTTGAGAACGAGATAGCAGAGGCCAAAGACAACCAAGTCAATGATAACCCAGGCAACCCAACTGGCAAATAAGTATTTAGCTACACTGCCACCAACCATTATTACTAATAAGTACAACCAAATCTGACTCACAAAACGCACCTCTTTCGCTCTCTTTACTCCATTATACCGAAAAACCGTGAAACTTTGACAGATGTTTATATATTTTGAAATTGGTGCATACTGTTAGTAGAAAAAGATAACAAGGAGTGAAAGGCATGGAATTTTCGTTTACTCTGTACCAACCGAAAAAAGAGCGGGCGCCGAAAGAAATGGCGGCACAAATCGAGGTTCGCCCCAATGGGCGCATTGTTTTTAATAAAAAAGCGGCAGAACTGTTGGCCGACCGTCATTTCTGCATGCTAGGCTATGACCGGGAAAAGAATGCGTTGGGTATAATGCCGGTGGCGGAGCAACAACTTAATTCATTCCCCATTCGTTATGCTTCGAAAGGCGCTTATATCGGAGCAAAAAAATTTTTTAAGCATTTTAATATCTTACCGCCCAAAGTTATTCAAAACGCCCCTGTACAAACCGGTCAATTCATTGGTATTAAACTGTGATCAAAATTAAAACCAACGTCATATGACGCTGGTTTCTTACTTCTTCGTAAGTTATACCTCAAGACCCAATCTGCGCATCCAGGCCAGGATTTTGTCGTGAATTTCCGGACCACCTGCCAGGCCGAGCGGAGCCGACACCGTAGGCCCACAAATGCCTAGACGGCTAAGCCCGAATTTAATAACGGCGGCATTGGCGCCAAACCCGCCCATGAGCGGAATAAGCGACGCAATTTTTTGCAGGCGAAGCGCTTCCGCCAAATCACCGCTGGCAAAGGCTTTATAAACATCGGCACACAGCTTGGGCACCAGACTGCAACCGGCATAAATACCTCCCTTAGCACCGTGCATATAAGCGGCTAAACCAAGCGCCGGATTACCGGACATAACGGCAAAATCGCTACCGGCTGTGACCTCGATATAACGCTGCATATTAACAAAGTCGCCTGCGCTGTCTTTGACGCCAATAATATTGGGGTGGCTGGCAAGTTTGGCTAATGTATCAGGAGCAATGGAGATTTTCGTCATTTGCGGGAAATTATAAACCACTACTGGCAATTCAGAAGCATCAGCCACCAGGCTGTAATGCCGGTACACTCCTGCCTGATCCAACGGATAATAGTAAGGAAGCGCGACCAATACCGCATCCGCCTTTGTCCGTGCTGCGGCGCGAACTTGGGTGATAGTCTTCTGCGTGCTCGTATCGCCGCAGCCAATCAAAACAGGAACCTGTCCCCGCACTTCGTCAAGAGTGACTTCAATAGCTTCCTGCCGCATCGTTTCCGTCATGGCCGGAAACTCACCTGTCGAACCGAGAACCACCACGCCGTGAACACCAGCATCCAAACAGTAGCGGACTACTCTGCGCATACCTTCCTTATCAACTGTTTCATCAGGGTTGAGCGCCGTTACCATCGCCGGATAAACGCCTTTTAATTCCACTATATCGCCTCCTAAAAAAATTGCTATGAAATTAGTACGCCTCTTGGCCAGAATATTCCTGCATTCATCCTAAAAATTCCGCCTTTGGTGACATAACCGCCGGGTAGGCAAAAGCATAGTACGCAAAAAGAAAAGAGCAGGCACAGCACCCTGCTCTAAACACCTCATTAGCTGCAACAACTCCGTTGGGGAGGCAGCCCTTTAAGCACCAACTTCTTGGCAAACAAAAACCCTTCTAAGTCAATTTCCAGATCCCACGAACCTTCCATGCTAGCAAAGGAGTTATGGATATAAAGTTCAATGCCACGTACATTTTCGCGTACAAACTCTTCGGCTTCGTGATCTTGTGGTTTCCCCAATCGCACGGACGGGTAGGTCGTAACCCTTGGACCCCCTCAGCCAAAGCTCATTTTTTGTTCCATTTTAACAGTAACTACGCCATCTTGTTCTTTGATAAAACTTAGCGCTTTATCGCTTATTTTCCAAGTCATTGATACACCCCTTTCTCCCCCTCCCCGGGGGGCTAAGTCTATTCTACTATGGTATCAAAAACCAGTCAAGACCATTTGAGCCATATGGCTTCGTGCCGGACACGCACCCTAGCGATTAATGGAAATCATGACGTTAATGGCCTTGTGAGCATTTCTGGCTATTTACTGGGTGCCACCGGTTCGTTAACAGCAGCCATCACTGTCGGCAGCACCGTGATGCTGATCGGCATACTCCTTTTATGTTGGTTGCCTGGTAAACCAACTTGCTATTTTCCACTTATCCACAACAGGGATTAGGCGCTTTTTTGCAATAAACCCATTTATCAATATACCTACTTGCCACACGATAGAGCAGACCGGTAACAATCATTACCGGGATAGTCGCCCCCAATACCAGGTCAAGCTTAAGGAACCAGTAATACAATGCTACCCCTACCGCCCAGACGGTTAATGCTCCCCAGTTGACCAGTAATTGCGGATTAATCACCCGGTTTTTGAGAATGAAATAGTCAGTAAGCACAATGGCGAACAGCGGGGCAAAGACCGAACCGATCGTCAGGAGGAAAGCTTCATATTGTTCTATATCCGCTACCAGTGCCAACAAAGTGCCGACAACCGTTACCACAAGCGCCACCAGTTTTTCGTTAAGACCGGGTCGAAAGTTGATAAAACTCACTCCGGCCGAATAAGCATCCATAAAAGTAGTAGTAACCGTAGACAAAACAATAATTCCCAGGGCCGCAAGCCCCAGGTTGGCGGCCAGCATTATGTCGGCGGGATCGGCCTTACCGGTGCTGATCGCGGCAGCAAGGCCGATAAGATACATCCAGCAGCTACCAAAAAAATATCCGAGCCAACTTCCCCAAGCAGCTTTTTTCGCATTGTCCGCAAAGCGGGTATAGTCGGCAATAAGCGGTAACCAGGATAACGGCATAACAACACTTAGCTCTACCCCTTCGCTAAACAGCATCCCGCCCGCCGGTGCCTTGGCAAAAACATTTGTATCCTTAAAGACCATGGCACTTAGCATAATTGTCAGGCCAAATAACAGCAATACTGCTGCCATGTTGATTAGTTTCCAACCACCTTCCCGGCCGAGAACAATCCACAAAAAAATGAGGCCACCAATGACCAGACACCATAAAGTGAGCTGATCAAACTGCCAAAGCATTTTGGTTATTTCGTTGGCCGACTTGGCGGCGGAAATAATCATAATAGCCGTCCAGCCTATCAGCTGTAAGACATTCAAACCGGCAAAAAGAAGCGATCCGTACGCGCCAAAGGAAATACGAGTAGACTCAATCGCCGGAATACGTTCCCGCGTGCCAATGATGCCTCCCATTACTAACAACGTGGTCCCAATAAGATGTCCCAGCAAGATAGCGGTGCTGCCAGTAGTAAAGCCTAACGGCACCAGCAGCCCGCCGGCAAGAATTTCGGCCACCGAAACGGCAGCGCCGAACCATAATAACAAGTAATGGCGAAACTTCAACGTGTTGCTTTCGTTCATAAAAATATACCTACTTTCTGTTAGAATTGTTATGCATCCAGTTGACAAGATGGTTATCGCCGATTTGAATAACCAAAAAAGCGCCCCCCGTAAGGACGCGCTGCACGAAACCACAAGTTTCGGAGCTTTCCCTACGCTGGCATTACCCAGATCAGGTTACAGGGTCATAGATTTAGCGGATCTATATCTCAGCCGGCCTTTTCCGGCCCCCCTAGCACAATATGTATCTCACTGATTGAAAATACCTATGCTCAATTGCTCAATCTGCTGGCTTGTCGCCACCTCATCATTCACAAGCTTTGCGGGGAAAAACTATTGTCCCCATAAGTTTCGGCATCAGCCTGTTCAACATCTTTCCCACAAGCACTAAGATCGTTGACCCCAACGCGACCGGACACAACGGGTACCAAACGCTTTGTCCGGTTACCACGGCAATAAGGGCAGTAGCCGCCGCCGGCGGATGGAGCGTCCGGCTATAAAGCATGGCGACAATAGCCCCACCGACACTGAAAGCTGCCGCATACCAGGTCGATCCCAATACAACATACATAATAATCCCAACCGTAGCGGCAATGGTGTGTCCGCCGATCACGCTACGGGGTTGGGCGAACGGCGCCGCAGGAACACAAAAAATAATACAGGCCGACGCGCCAAAAGATGCCACCAACACCGGTACGCTAAATTCCATGGCCAGATAAGTTATTGTCCCGATACCAATACTGGCGCTTAAAAATATAGTCACGCCTTCATGCAATGACGGTAGCTGCAAACCACTTGTACAGAACCATTCGTTTTTAATATAGCGGCAGCAGTAAACAATCCCTGATATAATTGCCATTGCTCCCCCCTCCTCGACAGACTATGGATTAAACGTGCCCGTCACTTCACGGCAACACCGAACGAGCGCCTGCTGCAACATATCCCGCATGGCAGCCTCGGTACGCCGGGGGTGGTAACCCAGAGCATGCGTTGCCTTAGCCCAACTTAACACCCATCTTTCTTGCAAAAATGCCGGACCCGACCATTCACTGCCGGCAACTTCGACTAGCGGCGACCGAGAGCCGGTAATAGCAATAATCATCGCCGCTATTTCCGACCACGACAAAAACAAACTGCCAATATTGAAAACCTCGCTGCTAGCGGTGCCATTACGCACAGCCAGCATGATAGCTTCTGCCAAATCCTCCATCGTGACAAAACAACCACCAGAACCGGGTACAAGCTGGATCGGTTCATTATTTGCCGCCGCCCGCACGATATTGCGAAGATGCTTACCGCCAATGGTTTCACCGAAAGCCCACCAAAAGCGCAAAATGGTAACAGGCAACCCTTTTTCGGCACTATAAATATGACAAAGCTGCTCGGCAGTAAATTTCGCCAAAGCATACAGCGGTTTACGCGCCAACTGCACCAAGCAGGGATGGTCCTCAGTTACCGGTTCAGTACGGGGACTGCCATATACAGCGGCCGTACTGGCGTAAATGAAATGCCGAACCCGGGCAGTAGCGGCCACTTCCAAGAGGTTAATATGTCCGCCAAGATCGCTGCGAAAAAGCACCGCAGCAGTATCAGCAAAACTCCACGCCAGATGTACTACTACATCACAGCCAGGCACAATATTCTGCAAAAGGTCTTTATTTTCCAATTCACCTTTAATTAAAGTAATTCCTGCCCGCGTCATCTGAGGGTTGGCCGCACGATCATAAATTACCACCTCATACCCCAGACGCAAGTAATACTCAGCTAGATAGCGTCCGATTTCCCCCGCGCCACCAACCAGTAATAGCCGCATGTTACCCCTCCTGCTAAAATTGTAAATTCAGGGATCCGTATGTGCGTGAGCAATACGGATCCCCTTTCACTATTTCTTAGTAATCAACGGTATCACACAAGCAATACAAAACAGAACCAATGATAAAGTAATGAAAAAACTGTTTTTTTGGACACCGCCAAAGTATGCAAGTGGGAACGCTATCCAGAACAACCAAAAAGCAGTATTCATTAGTGGTGTTCGGTATTTTTTGCCCCACGGCACTGGCTTAGAACCACTGCCAGATGTCGGATTTGCCGTCATACCCCTTTCCTCCTTTGCGCCTAAGGCAGGCTCCTAAAGAATACGTAGGCAAACAGCCATGCATTAATGCCGACAAGCAGTGCTATTACCGCACAGTATGGAATGGTCCGGTACATAACCTCGCTTTCACGGCCGTCAAGTCCGACCGTAGCAGTACCGATAAGCACCTTCGACGGAGCAATCGAACACCCCACCGATCCCCCCACCGACTGAACGGCCGCCATAATCACGGTACTAATGCCCAAAACTTTGGCAGTTTCCACCTGCAAAGCGCCAAACATTACGTTAGAGTTAGTATTGCTCCCTGTCAAAAATGCCCCCAGAACACCAATGAAAGGCGAAAAGATGGGGAACAATATGCCGGTAGCCTTGGCCATACCTTGAGCCAGCAAGTTGGTCATACCGGTATCGTTCATAATCAGCGCCATCATAACCATGGTAATAATCCCAATACTGGTCGGTACACACTGGGTAAAGGTGCTTTTTAGCGCATCAATGGCCGCACCTGGTTTCCATTTTCCTGCAGACTTAAATACCAAATAGCCAAGAATAGCGGCCGCTAACAATAACGGCGCCGGGTGCGTCAAAACATTGATACGCGAATACATTTTTTCCGCCTTCACCACAAAGCCGAACGCAGTCTGGATTGCCGGATAGTCCAGCCCCCAGGTATATGGCGCAAATATTTTTGCGATGTCCTTTATTTGCGACAAAATGGACAGCAGGATGAGGATATAATACGGCGCAAAGGCAAGGTGAAAACCCATCGACTTTGGTGCGTTCTGGTGAGCCAGTTCCTCCACCGTTAAATCGCTCCGGTAAAAGCCGGTGCGAGCCATAGCAGCAATGGTGCCACATCCGCACAAGGCTGGTATCAGCGTAGCTAATTGCGCAGCCCCGATGCGGTTCATCAACCAACACATAAATGCCATGACCACGCTAGTAACGATGATAGCTGGAGCACCGCGTTTTACTGCAGATAAACCACCATAGATATGGGCCACGGCGAAACCGGTGGCAAAAATCGGCACGGTAAACAGTACCGCCATCCATGGACCAATGATTTCGCCCGGAATTTTAGTAACCAGCTGAATGGTATAATAGGACGATCCCATTGAGCCAAATGAAATAGACCACGAGTGCCCAACCAGGCAGGTTGCTGCCGCTACCGCTGGCGAAAACCCCATCACCACCATGATCGGTGCAACCACCGCTACCGGCACCCCGAAACCGGCGATGCCCTGCATGAAAGATGCAAAACACCAAGCCATTAACAAACACTGCAGCAGTCTGTCTTCCGTAATCTTAGTCATGGTATCGCCAATTACCTTTACTGCACCAATCTTTTCTACCATATTATAGAGAAAAACGGCGCCCCAGATAATTAGCAATACATAAAGCGATAAACTCAGACCTTTGCTATTTGCAAGCGCAAGCAGCCGCGTATCCGCTCCAAACGCGAAGATGCCGATAATAACCGCTACGAACCAGGATATCGCCCCCGATTTAGGCGCACCCCATTTGAATAACAGTATCGTCATTAGCAGTACAAAGATGGGCAGGAAAGCTAGCAGCCAATTGGCAAAGGTTAAAACTACACCTTTATCCATAAATTGGTCTCCTCCCATTTAGCCTTGCTGATTGTAACCGCTCAGACAAGAGGAAGCCCCTGGTTCCTTTTGTTCATAACCTCAGGAACCAGGAGCTCTCAAGTGGCTATTACTTGACGGGCGGCAACGTCACTTCGGCGCCAAGGAACTGGGCTTTGGCATTAACCCATTCCTGCAACTTGGCGACATGCTCCGGCTGGAGGTGACTGAAGCGTCCTTGTGCTTGCAGGTATTCTTCAACCGGCTTGAGCTTCTTCGGCATAATATTAAACTTCTTCACGCCATTCTCGATTTCATAAATGAACCACATACCGGTTTCTACAGCCAGCTTGCCGATTTCAACGGTCTTATCAGCCGGGAAGGTCCAGCCTTTTGGACACGGGCATTGCACATGCAGGAATGCTGGCCCCTCATAAGCAAGCCCTTTACGGACTTTGTTCATCAGGTCGACCGGATAAGCTACCGATGCGGTAGCGCCGTACTTAACTTCGGGATGACCGCCGCCGCAGAAGATTGCCATCGGATCTTTGGGGAAGAATTTCTTCGCCTCAGGAATCTCCGGCCCGGCCGGAGTAAACATGGTCGTCGCCCCGTATGGAGTGGAAGGCGAAGTCTGAATGCCGGTATTGGCATAAGACTCGTTATCATACATAATAAACAGAACATCATGTCCGCGATACATCATCGCCGAAGCCGCTTGCAGGCCAATGTCAATGGCGCCACCGTCACCGGCCATAACGATGATATTGGGGAATTCGTCCTTAATTTTACCTTTTTTGATCATCATTTTGAACGCTGCTTCAATCCCGGAGGCCACGGCGCCCCCGTTGGTGATTTGCGCGTGCGTCCAAGGAACGGCCCAAGGGCCACAAGCATAACTGGTATTGGCAACATACATACAGCCGGTTGGCCCAATAAATATGGTGTTTTTACCTGCCGCCTTGGCAATAAGGCGATACGCAAGGGCCGGACCGCAGCCTGCACAGGTCCGATGTCCGGGGAGATAATACTCCTCTGCAGGCGCCTGAGCGATTGACTTTATAGTTTCGGCTACTGCCATTGTCTGTTCCTCCTTTGTTACTTTTTGGACGGAGCCACTTCTTTTTTAGCGGCATTAATTTCGGCTGAACCTTGGTTGTAATCGTTAAAGTTGACCCAAGTCGAATCCTGGATAATCTCCCCAGCTTCGAGCGTCATCTTCATCATTTCGGCCATCTTGAAGAATTCTTCGTGAGTAATGGTTTCGCCGCCCAGGCCGGAGGTAAACCCTTGAATTAGCGGCTTATTCTTAAGTTCGGACACGGACGCCCGAGTTTCCACGAGCAGAACTCCGCCGCCGCCAGCCGCACCGTACGAAGTATTGGTATCAATTACGCCAACAACTTTAAACTTCGGCAGAATTTGTTTCAGGGCATCATCGGGGAACGGGCGGAACCAGCGCAGTCGGCACATCCCAACTTTATACCCGGCTTGACGGAGATACTTGATGGCACTGCGACAAGTAACCGCATGAGCACCCTGGAGAAGGAACACCATGTCAGCATCTTCAGTCATGTATTCTTCAACAAATGGCGCGTATCTGCGACCGAAAATCTGGGCAAACTCTTCCGTTACTTGAACGATTTTTTCTTTAACTTTTTGCATAACAACGGCCCGATCCCACTCAAGCGGCGGTCCCATTTCCGGCTCAATCTGCGGACCCATGATAACCGGATTGTTCACATCAAGACGAAACTGGGGCTTAAATGGCGGCAAGAATTTGTCAACTTGCTCTTGGTCAGGCATTTCATACTCTTGAGTGATATGAGTGACAAAGTAACCGTCCATCGCAACAATCTGCGGAAGCATGATTTCCGGATCTTCGCCGATGCGGAAATACATAAGGCTGTTGTCTAATGCCTCTTGCGCGTCTTGCGCCCAACCATAGATCCAGCCATTATCCCGCAGGGTTAAGCAGTCGGTATGCTCAGAACCGAAGTCGCCAGGGGGGTCAAGCGTACGGTCGGCAATGAGTGCTTGAATTGGGCATCTTCCGCCCGCAATCGGGGAATATGTTTCAAAAGCATAGGTTACGCCAACGCCCGAAGAACCAGTGGTAGCACGCGCACCTGCCATCGATGCGCCATGCGCGATGCTAAACTGAGCATGTTCGCCTTCGCCGTGAACCATTTCGCACTTCATTTGCCCGTTAGCGATACGTTTTGCCACTTCAGCCATTACTGCCGTATACGGTCTAATCGGATAAGACGCAGTAACATCAATATCGGCGAGTTGCCAAGCATCAGCAACTGCGGTCAAACCTGTACCTCTTTTCTTGATCGGCATCTTCTTCACTCCTTACTCATCAAAATCCAGTTCCGGCACTCTACTGATCGCCCCGACAGGGCAAACGTTGCTGCAGATACCGCAGCCTTTGCAATACTTCAGGTTAAAGCTAATCCCCTCATCGGCGCTATAGTTGACGCAGGCATCCGGACAGAAAATCCAGCATGTTTTGCATTCCGTGCACAACCCCTTATCCAGTACCGGACGGAGGTAACGCCAGTTTCCTGTTACCATGCTTTCATTTTCTGTCTTCGGGGAAGGTACTATCGCCGCAAACGGCACTTGTTTATAAACCTTGGACATATTTGCACCTCCTTAGAATATCTGCTAAACCAAACCGAAGCCCAACTTTAAAGATTATAAATTTTCACACTTTCATAGCCTTTCTTCACGGCTTCTTTATTCTCAGCAACTGCTACCAGGGACTCTAGGCTGACACAGCCCGAAGCTCTGGCCACTGCGCCGGCAATAGCCGCACCTACGCCGGCACCGATCTTGGTATCATCGCCCGAACCTTCGGTACCATCAAATGTCAAGGTAATACCAGCGCCCAAAGCGTTTGCATCGATGCAAGCAACTGCCTTTACGTTTTTGAGATTTTCCTTAGGCGCGATCCACTTAACCAGCGATTTGGGATCCCGCGCCGTATTAATGACGACAATACATCCCGGTTTCGCACCTTGCAAAATTGCATTGCCTTTAACTAATGTTTCCTCAGCAAGAACCACAATATCAGGACGATGATTCTCATACTCATAGAAAGTTTCAATTGGTTCCGGACTTAACCGGGCGTAGCTTTTTACCGGAACATTGATACGGTCAGGAAGATCAACATAGTTGTCAAACGATTGAACATATTTACCTTCCAGTTTGCCGGCTTTGGCAAGCAATGTCACGGTATCACGGGCCTCTTTAGCAAGCGTGACACCCCTGGTCCAAACAGTGACTTCCAGCATTTTAGGGTCAATAGCAACTGCCAGTGTCATTTTTTCTCCTCCTTTTTCGTTACTTTGGATTAATTTAATTAATCGCAAAATGCGCTACGCTACTTTTGGCCCATCACCCCCACTTAATGAAATCCCTGAATAACCTGCTACTTCATGTATGGCTTCGGCGAAATCAGCCGCCTGCACCGCCAGCCCGGTCTCGCCCGGTTGATGTCCGGCGGCGACAAAGCGCTTGATTGCCGCCAGGGTGGCGTGTTTGCAAATGGCCTCAATATCCGATCCTACCAGACCATTGGTTTGCTCGGCCAAAATGGACAAATCCACATCGGCTGCCAACATAACTCCTTCGGTATGAATTTTGAATATTTCCAGCCGCTCACTAACATTCGGTTTGGGCAGTTCGATGCGATAGTCGAAGCGACCGGCTCTCAGCAGCGCCGGATCAAGCATATCTGGCCGGTTGGTTGCGCCAATCACAATTACATTGGCATTATCCATTAAGTTATCCAACTCCAGCAAAAGCTGGCTTACCAACCGTCCAGTGCCAGACCGGTCATCGCTGGAGCGCACCGGCGCCAGTGCATCAATACCATCAAAAAACAAGATACAGGGAGCTACTTGTTTTGCCCGTTTAAAAATCTGCCGCAACCCTTTTTCCGCTTCCCCCAGCCACCGGGAATGCAATGTCGAAGCATCCACGGCGATTAAGTGGGCACCGGTAGAACCGGCCAACGCCCGCACGATCAGGGTTTTACCCGTGCCCGGCGGTCCGGTAAGCAATACGCCCTTGGGCATCCGCTGACGCGTGCGGCGGAAAAGTTCCGGATAAGTAAGCGGCAATTCGATAAGTGAACGCAATTTTTCTTTGATATCAGTCAACCCGCCAACATACTGCCAGCCAATATTCGGACGGTCGGCAAAAAATTCACGGGTAGCAGTAGGTTCGACTTCACGGAAAGCTTGCAGAAAATCATTGGCAGTAACTCGCAACTTTTCCATGATTTCTGGCGGCAGCCCTTCTGCGCGTAGATCTAACTCCGGCAGAATACGGCGAATAGCATTCATCCCTGCCTCCTTGCACAAAATAGCAAGGTCCGCGCCGACAAAACCGTGCGTCATCTGGGCAATGCGTTCCAAATCTACTGAAGAATCTAACCGCATAGACCGGGTGTGGATCTTAAGAATAGCAAGCCGTCCGGTCATGTCCGGCGGATTTATTGACAATTCACGGTCAAACCGGCCAGGACGCCTAAGGGCCGGATCCACCATATCGGGAACATTGGTGGCGCCAATGACAATAACTTCGCCCCGGCTCTTAAGTCCATCCATCAGCGCCAATAGTTGCGCGACAATCCGCTTTTCCACGTCGCCAATAACTTCGGAACGTTTAGGGGCAATAGCATCAATTTCGTCGATGAATATGATGGACGGGGCTCGCCGCTGAGCCGTCTCGAACAGTTCCCGCAACCTGGCTTCACTTTCGCCGTAAAATTTGTTAACGATCTCCGGGCCATTGACGTGCAAGAAAGTCGCCCGGCTTTCACTGGCCACCGCCCGCGCCATCAGCGTCTTACCTGTGCCGGGCGGACCATAAAGGAGTACCCCCTTGGGGGCGTCAACGCCAAGCTGGCGGAATACTTCCGGGTACTTCAGCGGCAACTCAATCATTTCCCGGATACGCTGCAGCTCTTTATCCAAGCCGCCGACATCCTCATAGGAAGCACAATAACTCATATCCTCCTGAACGTCTGGCTTAGTCACAGTAATCTTGGTTGCAGCATTTATGACGACCGGTCCCTGCGGTGATGTACCGATAACAGTAAAATATTGCGCCCGCGCTCCCGCCAACGTCACTTTGATCTTGTCGCCAATAATCACGGGTAGCCCGTTTAATAGCCGCTCCAAATGCCGTATGTCCTGAGCATCACTAAAATCAATGGTAGTATCCAGCGGGCTAAGCACCAACGTGTTACACACTTTGTGCGCTACCTTGCGGATAGTAACCCGCTCGTCGATGCCCACACCAGCATTTTGGCGGATGATTGCTTCCATCTGAATCAGGTTTTGTTTTTTGAACTGGCTGTAACAGGGAACAACTTTGGCGACGGTGGTTTTTCGACCTTGTATTTCCACGATATCGCCGATAATTAGGCCGAGTTTTGCCATGTCGTCGTTATCAATCCGTACATACCCCTGGCCTACATCTTCCGGCATGGCGTCAGCTACTCTAAAAGTCAGAACCTCTTTAGCATCCAAAACGCCAATCCCCTTTTTTAGAAAACTGATTTTATTCTTGCAATTTGATTATAAAAGAAGGCAAGTCTTATTACCATATTTTTCAAAATAAGGTTAATATAGTAAATAGAGTAAATAAAACCTAACCGTGTACAAAACAAACAAAAAACGGTTGGTTTTATCCCAACCGTTAGCTAACCGTTTTGTTTTGCTTTCTTTTCAGTTATTAATTAATTCTTTGTTTACCAGGAATTTTTGCAGGGGCCGACCTACCGGTCCGTAAGATAGCATTCCCTTGAGAATGCCACCTTCCTGCAAATAATTGAGGTACCGTTTAACCGTAACCCGCGATATCCCCAGCGCGCTGGCAATCTCTTTGACCGTAAAATAACCATTTTTCTGACGGAGCAACTCAACGATAAGATCAAGCGTAGTTTGCTGCAGACCTTTGGGTAGCATGCTTTTATCAGACAGGCCAACAATGTTGTTTTTCAACATATCGATGTCCTTTTGGGAAATTAGCTGTTCCTTGGTCCGCAATTTACAAAAATAGCGCCGGTAAGTTTCCAAAGCCTTTTTAAAGCGAGTAAAGGTAAATGGTTTAATAACATAGTCAACAGCCCCATACTGGATGCCTTGTTGCACGGAATCAGTATCATGTGCTGCCGTCACCAGGATGACGTCAGTATTCCATTCTTGGCGGCGAATATGCTTTAAAACGTCCAGACCGCTAATTCCGGGCATATAAATGTCCACGATCGCCAAATGCGGCTGCAATTTGGCGATAATATTCACCCCTTCTTCGCCATCCCGGGCCCACCCGGTTAAGTTAAAGCCTTTGACCTTGCTCAAATATTGCCGGTGCAGTTCCAGTACCATTGGGTCGTCTTCCAAAATGACAACGCTTATAGATGTTTCCATTTTTCTCGCTCTCCCTCCGAGCTTCAATCTCCCGAAACATCGGAATCGTTACGACAAAACGACTTCCCTCATTGACCCTGGAGTAAACGATGATTTTACCACCGCTTGCCTCTACCTCCTCTCGCACTAGTGCCAGGCCAATGCCCCGGCTGCCTTGCTTGGTGGAAAATCCTCGCTCAAAAATTCGCTGCCGTTTCTCTTGGGGAATGCCACACCCTCGGTCGGTAACACTAATCCTTAAGAATTTGCTACCTTGCGATATTCGCACTTCTACACATCGGCGTTCAGCAGTCTGACCGGCAACAGCCTCAATCGCGTTCGTAATAAGATTACCCAGTACAGTGACCATTGACGCGCTGGAAAAATGATCAGGTAACCTCACCAACCTGCTCCGAGGAGCAATCCGCAGTACGACGCCTTTCTCCTGCGCCTGACTAACCTTCCCAAGGAGCAAGCCAGCTGTGGCTTTGTCACGGATGCGGGCGACAATAAAGCTGATAAGTTCCTGTTTGCTCTTGTAAAATTGCGTTATCAGCTCCACTACCTTGTCGTACTGGCCCATTTGGATTAAACCCGATATTGCATGCAATTTGTTAATATATTCATGCGCCTGAGCACGCATGGACTCCAGCAGATTCTTAACCCCTATCAGTTCTTCTGCCAATTGTTTGACATCCTCTTTGTCCCGAAAAGTGGCGATGGCGCCAATTACTTTCCCATTGGCGATAATCGGCATCCGGTTAGTAATGACCGCTTTGTCGCCAAGCAAATGTTCCTGATCATACTCAGCCTGTCGCGTTTTAAGGACGTGAAGGAGGCGGGTGTTCGGAACAACCTCGCTGATATGTCGCCCTACCGGGTTCTCCGTCATATTAAGCCGGCGCTGCGCCTCCCGATTGACCAGCGTAATATAACCGCGATTATCAATGGCAATTACTCCTTCGCGGATTGAATGTAACAACGCCCGATTTTGTTCCAGCAGGACGGTTGCCTCATAAATGCGTTTTTGTAGCTTCTGATCGGTGTCAGCATAAAGCTGGGCATTGTGTACCGCGATAGCGGCATGATTGGCGAAAGTAAAAAGAACCTGTTTATCAGTATCAGTAAACTTCCGGTCATCGCTCAGGCCAATGGCCAAAAGCCCAATGACCCGCTTCTTGCTGCGTAATTTGAGCAAGATAAGTTTGCATAAACCCTCTGCCTCAATGACGTGTTGCAGGCACTCTATCATGCTCTCGCGGGCGGAAGCAATGATAATGTCCGGAACAGAATACGCGCATTGATCGATGAGCTTCGGCGAACTTGCATGAAGCCAACCGTGGGAAATCTGCGTGACAAAATCGCTACTACTGTTTACCAGCGAAATACTGCCACAACTTGCTTTAAACAATCGCAATGCATTAGTCATGATAAAGCCGAGCACCTGATCCAACTTCAATGATGAAACCAGACGTGCGGAAATTTCATTGATAACACGTAGTTGCTCAAATTGTTTAAAAACAGTTTCCTCATATAACACAAAAAAATACTCTGAAACATATACCCTTGCCTTGTCCAGCAAGGCGTCAATTTCCCGCCGCATGCGGTTCAACGTGACCAGGTCTTCCTGAAGGTAAAGCGACATCGCGTCTTTCAGCGAATTCTCGTATAAATCGAATACGGTCATAATGTCCGATAGTCTGACGCCTTGCTCCAGGCGGAGCTTGCACAACCAGCTCAGGAAGGACTTGAGGTGCGAAAATGAATTGTCTCGCACCGCGTCTATCACTGCTTTGGTGAGGCCCTCAAAATCCTTTTCCAGTTCTGCCGGTTCCATTGCCAGATAGGATGCCGGCTCTCCCGCTCGCGCCAGTTCCGCGACCGCTCCGCTGTTAATCTCGTTACGGATAACGCTTAAGATATTGGCCAGATTAACGATAATGCTCCCCCCCTTTCAATAACCATTTACATTTACAATACTTTATAAAACCTTGACGGACGATGCCTATTAACTTTATTATATAACTAAACTTGAATTTATTTCCATATATTGTATTAATTGTTAATCATGAAATATTATTCGGAAAACGAAAATAATACGGCGCCAAATAGAACATACTAGCTCTGGTACGCATACCCCGGCACGGAAATAAAACCTTACAGGGAGGGGATCAACAATGCCGCGCCACGATGATCCTCAGGGTTCCAAGCATATTACTCCCGAAAAAAAACTAGGACTCCCATATTTAGGCCCGTGGATAAACCGTATCAAGCATTGCTGTCATGCCGTAAAAACGTTTATAAAATCAGTGATCGACGACTTCAAAAAGTACGCTAAAGATGTTGATTTGAGTTAATAGATTTTGTTGGTCAATCTGCTTTAGAGCAGACTGACCTTTTTTATATGGCCAAAAATGCTTTTTGCGTGAACAATCTCTTGACCTTGTATCTTCATCCTCAGGTAGCAAGCAAGTAATCTTTTAGCAAATGGTAAACGATCATCACAATCGCCAATAACAAGATACAAGCAAAATATTTTCGCGTGTTGCGGACGTTGATGAGCACGCATAATTTCACCCCTAAGTTTACGCCAACTACAGAACCTAGTACCATCAAAAACACCAGGAGAAAATCAATGAAACCTTCTTGCAGGTTCCGAGCTACGCAATAAGCACTTGCCACAAGAACTTGAAATGTGCCTGTCCCTACTGCTACGCGGGTTGGCACGCCGATTAAATAGACCATTAAAGGAAAGTTAATAAACCCGCCGCCAATACCCAGTAAACCGGTAAGACAACCCACAAAAAAGCTAAGCGTGATAGGTATCCAAGCACTTATACAGACAATATCCGACCGCGCGAAGCTAACTAATGGCGGCAGTTTACAGTTTTTTAGCATTTCCCCGAAAACAGTTTTTGGTTCTTCTATTCCCGCTCGGGTGCTTTCATAAAACATAAACGCCGCGACTGATGTCATCAGAACCAAAAAGCAGAGGGATATTACGATATCAACTGTGCCCCAGGCCCTTATGACCTGTAACAGGCGAATACCACTCTCTGCCCCAAATAAACTGCCAATTGCCATAAAAATACCTAATTTCGGATCTATGTTTTTCTGCGCCCAGTGCTTATAGGCGGAAAACGTTGCTGTCAGCATAATGTGCAGCATACTGCTGCCAATAGCGACCGGATATGGAATATTAAAGATTATGCGGAGCGCTGGAACCAGTAAAAATCCTCCCCCAATCCCAAATAACCCTGTTACAACTCCTATCAGCAACCCTAATATTATTAGTCCGGGCCACCAACTATCCACATACGCCGTTGCAAAATGTAGCATAAACACTTCGCCTAACCCCCAATAATCCGTACGGCAAACGCCCTTAGTTTATAAATAGTTCGCTACATACACATAAACCCATTTATTTGGTAAATATTGTAAATATATTAAATAAATTAATATTTCAAAATTATCAGACTGTTATTAACTCAGCTTCCATTACATTCAAATATTAGTCTTGCCACCGGCTGGACGGTACAAGCCACTTTGTCATTCATTGGCTTGACCCGTAAAAAGTAAATAATGGGATAAACTTCAGCTAAAATAACAAAGCAGCAGGATTAGCCCCTACTGCTTAAAAATTTAGTAACTGTTATTTACGACCACACTCCCGGTCGATAATCGCTTCGTACGCTGCTTGTATTTTACGGGTGATGGGACCAACTTGACCGCTGCCCACCGGCGCGCCGTCCAAGCTGATAATGGGAATTATTTCGGAGTTAGTACCGCTGATAAAAGCCTCATCAGCACTCTTGGCAAAAGCAGGCGTAAAGGGCTTCTCCACTACAGTCAAGCCAAGGGAAGGGAGAATTTCTTCGATAATAATCGTCCTGGTTATGCCTTTCAGAATGAGATTGGAAACGGGATGAGCCGGGTGGGTCCAGAGCACGTCGTCCTTAATAACAAAAAAGTTGCTACTTGTGCCTTCAGTAACATATTCGCCCCTTACTTGAAGCCCTTCAAAACAACCCGCCTCTTTCGCTCGTTGTTTCCCCAGGATATTGCCCAGCAGGTTGATAGATTTAATATCACAGCGCAGCCAGCGCTCGTCAGGGACAAATAAGCCCTTGGCCCCTCCTTCCTTAAGAGCGGTATTCGCCGCGGCGGGACGAATGGACATTGTCAGGCGCGGCACGACATTTTCCGGAAATCCGTGCGCTCGCGGCGCTACCCCGCGAGTAATTTGCATATAAATAGCGCCCTCGGTAATTCCGCTTTCTTTAATCAGTAATTCATGAAAACTTTTCAACTCATCAAAAGTATACGTAGCCGGTATCCGCAGTTCACGCAGCGACCGGTACGCCCTGTCCATGTGTTGCTTGAGGGCAAAGCAGCGACCGTTATAAACCCTGGTTACTTCGTAAATGCCATCGCCAAACTGGTAACCACGGTCTTCCATCGACACAACATTTTCATTTAAGTCGACCAACCGGCCATCAACCAAACCAATGGGACGCATCGCAAAACCTCCTTACAGCGTTTGGTAACTAATTTCCACTTTTCTTCCTGCATTCCTGCCTGCCGCCCCGTCTTTGCAGGAAAAAGCTGCGGCAGAGCGAAGTATTACCAAGTCACAGGGTGAAAGGTCTGCCGCTTTTTAGCCATTGAAAACCTCCAACACCGCCCCAGCATGACCGGCCACCTTAACCTTGCGAAAAATGTGCCGGATAATCCCCTGCTCATCAATAATAATTCTTCCCTTCACAGTTTATAAATAAAATAGCATTTGTTAAATTAAGGAGTCTTTCATGCATCAGACTAATTATGCTTTCATGTACGCTGCGTTAATCACTGTCTCCTTTCTGTGGGGAACCTCCTTTGCCGCTGCGAAAATCGGCATGTACGAGCTCGAACCACTAAACTTGGTTATTTTCCGTTTTCTTATCGCTTCTGCTGTCTTTGGCGTGGTACTTCTCCAAACCGGCACATACCGGCTGCTGCGGCGTCAGGATATCCCGCGCTTTATTGTCCTGGGCTTTTTGGCAATTACGTCTTATTTTTACATTCAGTATACCGGCCTGCGTTATACTACAACCATTAATGCCGCCCTTATCGTCGCTACCAGCCCTATTTGGACGGTACTCTTTAGCACAATGCTCGGATGGGATAACATCACACCGCTAGGGCTAGCCGGTATCGTTATTGCATTCACCGGTGTCAGCGTCATTATTACCAATGGTCAATTGATCAACCTGTTTAATTCCTCGACTATTACCGGCGATATACTCTTGCTTATCAATGCGGTCGTCTGGGCCGGCTTTACTGTTTATGGCAAAACAATTTTACAAAAATACCGGCCTTTTGTCGCCATGGCCTACATCCATATCTTCGGCACCCTGATGCTGCTGCCGTTCGCTTTTGTGCCAAGCCCTTTTGCACCCTCGCCCCTCTACCGGCATATTGGCGACCTTTCGTGGCCTACCGTAATGGCCGCCTTGTATCTGGCCTTGCTTTGTTCGGTCTATGCATACTATATCTGGTACACAGGCGTGGAGAAGCTAGGGGCGGTGCGCACCGTCGTATTTACTTACCTCAACCCGTTATTCGCCATCATCGCCGGGACTTGGCTTTTGGGCGAAAAACCCACGGTGTTTAC
The DNA here is from genome assembly GCF_000169155.1 of Thermosinus carboxydivorans Nor1. NCBI lineage: Bacteria > Bacillati > Bacillota > Negativicutes > Selenomonadales > Sporomusaceae > Thermosinus > Thermosinus carboxydivorans. Next base: position 41,990 of record NZ_AAWL01000005.1, on the reverse strand, counting down.
CTTTGCGGGCGGTATCATGGTCGTTACCGGTGTATACCTGACCAACCGCAAACCAAGTGCCACGAGCACAAGGCTAAAAACAACTCCCGAAAACCAGGTGTAATATGTCCAAACAACGCGTAACAGCCATCGAATATATTCGCGGCATCAGCATGCTAGGCGTCGTCGGCATCCATACCGGCGCCTATTCACTCACTAATCCCGAAGTTAACGTTCACCTTTTTGCCTTGATGGAAATATTTACAAGATTCAGTGTTCCCATTTTTTTCTTTGTTTCCGCTTTCGGTCTTTTTGTTCATCATAACTTGGAAGAACGGTTTGATTATACCGGCTTTATGCAGCGCCGTCTCCGCACGGTGCTAGTACCGTATATCGTTTGGTCACTACTGTATATGCTGCATTACACTTTGGTAAGCGGCGATACCCAGCCTTGGACACCGCCCCTTATTTATGAATATCTATTGTTTGGCTTGGCCTCATATCAATTGTACTTTCTGGTACTATTACTATGGTTTTACACATTGATGCCGCTATGGCGCTTAATTGTTCGCCTAATGCTAAAGCGCCCTGCTCCTTCCCTGCTCCTGACGCTTATATTGCAAATCGGGTTTAATTATTATTCCAGTTACTATCTTGATGCTAATTTCGCTAACCCCTACCTTAATATTGCCGTACAACATCGCTTGAGTTACTGGATTGTTCACTATATATTCATATTCCTATTCGGCGCCGTCTGTGCCGTCAAGCATGAACAGGTAGTTGAATTTCTGAAACAGCGGGCGCGGGAAATAAACCTGTTTTTTATGGTATCGCTGTTTGGAATGTTCGCCTATTACTATTATTTACTCTACGCAGTCGGCTACACCCCGGAAGAAGCAGTAAATACCGATCATCAGTTAAGCCCGATCGGCGTCCTGTATACCCTAGCCGCTACACTTTTCTGGTTTTCCTTGTTTTCCCGCAATACGCTGCCGCCTGTACTGGCAGCCACCTTAAGCTTTTTAGGGGCTTATTCCTACCATGTTTATTTGATTCACCCGCTTGTTATGTATTACTTGATAGATATAGTAACCGGTCATGGTCTTACCATGACACCGCTTGTTATCGTCGCGTTTTATCTGGTAGCTGTGGCACTCAGTCTTATAATAGGAATGATAATTCAATCAACCGGACGGTACATGCCTCTGCTGCCTCTGCTTTTAGTAGGCAGTCAACAAAAACGCAAAAATATAATCCGGACTAAGTAAAAGCTTAGTCCGGATTACTTTTTATCCACCCTGACGACGAGAAAAGTTCCCAGGGCGGGTATCCATTTCTGGCCCCAACGTTCCAACTTATCAGGATGGCGGATAAGAGCGGCAGGTGCGAACGGTGGAATAAAAATGCCGCCGCGCCATTCACTGATAGTGATAGGATTCAGCAGACGGGCAATGTCACGAATGCTATAAAAACGGGTATGACTAAAAATCGTCCGTGTAAACAATGTCTTAAGCCGTCGCTGCATTGACCAGAGGCTCCAATTCCCAAGCGTCGCCACAATCATACGCCCGCCAGGACGGAGAATACGGTGCATTTCGTGCAGGCAACGACGCGGTTCTTCGAAAAATTCCATCGCCGTAATACTGACAACCATATCAAAAGCGTTATCAGGAAAAGGCAATGCCGCCGCATCAGCCGTAACAAAACTAACCCGATTACCCCATGTTTTATTTTTCTCCGCAGCAATCGCCAGCATTTCGGGGGAAATATCAATCCCCACCACCCGCGCGCCGGCTGCGCAAAACTCGTTGGTATAGATTCCTGTCCCGCAGCCAACATCAGCCACATACATATCCTGTTGCACCTCAGCGAGGTCAAAAATCATTTCCCGCTCATAACGGTATACATACTGGCCGTGCGGCGTCTGAAACCAGGCATCATACTTGGCTGCAAGCTCCTGAAAATAGTTCATGGCTTCCTCCGGACTTAAGAGTTGCTCTGTAAAAAATACAGACGAGAACGCTCCTCCGCCGAAAGCAGTAGCGGTCCCTCAAGTAATTTTTCGGGAGCCAGACGTTTAGCCACGCGCCGCCTGGTTTGCATCCAAGTAAAGATAAGGAGCTGACAAAATTTCCTGATATTCTTCGGCGGCGACGCACTAAAGCGTTTTTCCCAGAACATGGTAAGCCGTCCCGTAAGTTCCCCGGCAGTCAGCCCCATTTCCTGACGCGCGGCTAATTCGAGCAGCAACAAACACTCCCGTACCACCAAATACAAAACCCGCCCTTCATCTTCAATGTCACCTTCATTGGCACCAGCCTTGCTACGCCGCAGTTCGGCGGTCAGCAGCCGGCCGCCAAGGGTAAGAAGCACCGCCATGATGGGGAAAGCAGCGGTTAGCCCGCGGGAAGTAATGATGGCAGCAGCAATCTTACCCGTTTCCTGCACGGCTGTCTGCCAGGCCGGCAGTACATTAAGCCGGTCAGCCAATTCGAAAGCAAACTCAAATAGCGGGGCAAGGAGTGGATGCTCCGCATTCAGACTTACCATACCGGCCATTTCCAATACTTCCCTATGGAATGCAGCCAAAACCTCTCGCTCTACTCGGCCCTTATCCGCAAGTCGCTGCACCGCAGTCTTCACAAAAGAAAACAATTCTTCATCGCCAGCGGTAACTAGCCGCTGCAGCCAAACAGCAAATATGCCTACAAGTTCGCTGTTATCCCCGCGGCAATTGATTACCTCTTCGTCTAGACGAATACACAATTCAAGGAACAGGCTTTTATCGCCACGCCGTAAAGTTTGAACACCCAAAGTCTGAATTCCGTTTATGGCCCGACTAGTACCTGCCACATTATTTCCACGCTGCGCGCGGGCCAAAACGGCAAATAGCAGGTCAGCTGCTTTGGCCGCTATGAAATTCTGTCGTTCTTTGAGGGCGAATAGTCCTACCATGGTAACGCCTTCTGCCAGCTCCGGAAGTATCTCTGCTGGCTGGTGACGAAGCAGCGGTCGAAAAGCATCCAAAAGCACGCCGGCAATCTCCGCCTGTTTAGTTCGCAGTGCGCCAATCACTGCCCCCGCCAACCGCACCGGTTCATCCGGTCGCATAATACCCTCACCAAAGGCGGTTTTTAATAAATCCGCGGTCTGGAACAGAATAGCCTGGTCTCCTCCACACAGCGCCTGCTTTAGCAACCGGTAGAGATCATCCAGCCACTTCTGCCGAGTCTGACGACCTCCCTTTTGCCTCGTCAATGCTGTCAGCCTGCTTTTAAGCGAACGAAGCCGGCACGGCAAGCTGCGGCGGTTATAACTATAGATGGCCCCAAAAACGCAGGTAACTGCCGCCAGCAGCAAATATAGCATAATAGCCCTCCTAATAATTATCGGGCGTGAATTTCTCCCTGGTAAACCAGCCCGCGGGCGGCATCGACCGTCACAATGGCACCGTCTGTCATTTTACTTGTAGCACCATCAACACCGACAATGACAGGCACACCATAGCTTATCCCGACAACTGCGGCATGAGACGTCAAGCCGCCTTCTTCGGCCACAATCGCCGCCGCCTTGGCAGCATAGGGCGCCGTTTCTTCATCAATACTGGTAACGACAAGTATGTCACCAGGCTGGAATTTCTTTTTCACATCGCTAATCGATAAAGCAACACACACCTTGCCGGTAACTACTTGCTGCCCAATGCCTTGACCGCGCAGCAAAATATTACCAACAATATGCACGCGGATCAGGTTGGTAGTACCGGGTGTTCCTACCGGGACACCGGCGGTGATAACCACCAAATCACCGTCTTTTACCACCCCCGTAGTTAGCGCACTGGCTACGGCGTTTTGAACCATTTCGTCCGTATCATGGGATTTAGGACCCTGCACCGGGTAGACACCCCACAGGAGCAACATGCGGCGCACCGTGCGTGCATGGGGAGTAACTGCAATAATGGCTGCCTGGGGACGATATTTCGATACCATGCGGGCAGTATATCCCGATTCGGTAGCCGTAATAATGGCGGCTGCGTTTAGTTCATGAGCAACCTGGACGGTGGCGTGACTGATGGCATCGGTAGTGGTACGCTGCGGTAAAAGCCCTTTGCCCATTAAAATATCGGTATAGCCCAGTGCCGCCTCGGTCCGCGCGGCAATTTTAGCCATCGTGTTTACTGCTTCAACCGGATATTGGCCCGAAGCCGTTTCACCGCTCAGCATAATTGCGTCACTGCCGTCGAGAATGGCGTTGGCAATATCGCTTGCCTCCGCGCGAGTAGGCCGGGGATTGGCAATCATGGACTCGAGCATTTGGGTAGCGGTAATGACCGGCTTACCTGCTTTATTGCATTTCTTGATTATCGTTTTTTGTACTAACGGCACTTCCTCGGCGGGGATTTCGACACCAAGATCGCCGCGCGCCACCATAATTCCATCTGCAACTTTAAGAATTTCATCGATATTTTTAACGCCTTCAGCGTTTTCAATCTTCGCAATGATGTCAATCTGACCGCCAGCTTCTTCCACAACCTTGCGAATAGCCAACACATCAGCCGCCCGCTGGACAAAAGAGGCGGCAATGAAGTCCATTTTCTGCTCCAAACCAAAGAGAATGTCGCGGACATCCTGCTCGGACAGCGGTGGCAAATGAACGTTAACTCCCGGCGCAGCCACCCGTTTCATGCTGCCGATTTCACCGCTGTTTTGGACAGTAGTAATAATTTCGGTGCCTTCCACCGCATCAACATGCAGACTGATGAGACCGTCGGCAATAAGGATTGTATCGCCTGGCCGCACCTCTTCCGGCAGCAGTTTGTGGTTTACCGATGCTCTTTCCGCCGTGCCGGGCACGTCCTGGCTGGTCAGTATAAAGCGCTGGCCGGCAGTCAGTTTGACCTTGCCTGCCGGGAATGCTCCAAGCCGCATTTCCGGCCCTTTCGTGTCAAGCATCAGCGCTACCGGCCGGTTAACTTTGGCAGCAGCGGCCCGCACCATTTCAATGCGTTTGGCATGTTCGGCATGTGTTCCATGAGAAAAATTGAAACGGGCGACATTCATGCCAGCAACAAGCATTTGTTCCAGTACCCCGGGGCGATCGGTACTCGGCCCCACGGTGCAAACAATCTTTGTTTTCTTGAACACTCCAAAACACCTTCCTTTAATTTTACGTCAATTACTTCAGGGCTTGTTCGCAGAGTATTGCGTGTGCCTCATCAGCTTCCGATTCCAACACCAAAACTTCGTAAAGGCCGTCTCCCAGCATCGACACTCCCGCGGGACGGGTATTTGCCAAAATACCCTCGCTGGAAAGCAAGTTTTTCAACATTTCGGCCTGGGCACGGTTCGCAGCGATATACACCACGGTCCACATACAATCCTCCCGCAAACTTCTTACTTTTTCGCAAAAGTAATGTTGTATTTATGTAGTTTCTGATAAAACCCCGAGCGGTGAATACCGAGCAGTTTCGCCGCCTTGCTCTTGTTTCCGCCGGTAGCTTCCAAGGCTTTATAGATTGCTTGTTTCTCCGTATCGCAAAGTATTCCTGCTAAATCTTTTAAACCATCATCCAAATCCTTAGCTTTATGGATTTTTTTTAGCGCTGGCGGTAAATGTTCCGGCAGTATTTGCCGCTCATCTTCCTCCATTAGGTTAACAGCTCTTTCTAGCACATTTTCCAATTCGCGCACGTTGCCCGGCCAGTCGTAGGCAAGCAATAGTTCCATCGCTTCCGGCGAAACACCGTCTACCCAGTGCTGAACCTGAACGTTAATTTTTTTGAGTAAAGCAGTGCACAACAGGGGAATATCCTCCTTGCGCTCGCGCAGTGGCGGTATGTGCAATGAAATAATATTGAGCCGATAATACAGATCCTGCCGAAATTCCCCCCGTTCAATCATTTTTTCCAAATCCCGGTTGGTAGCTGCGATAATACGTACGTCTACCTTGTTGGTTTTCGTACCGCCCACCCGCTCAATTTCCCTTTCCTGCAGCACCCTTAACAGCTTGGCCTGCATTGCCAGGGTCATATCGCCAATTTCGTCCAGAAAAAAGGTCCCCCCATTGGCTAATTCAATTTTACCAGGCTTACCGCCTTTGCGCGCTCCGGTAAAAGCCCCTTCATCGTAGCCAAAAAGCTCTGACTCAAGCAAACTTTCTGGCAAAGCCGCGCAATTGACTTTTATGAATGGGCCATGTCGGCGGGCGCTGGCATTGTGGATGGCATGAGCGAATAGTTCCTTGCCAGTACCGCTTTCGCCGAGGATGAGAACGGTCGAGTTGCCTTTGGCCGCTTTAGCGGCAATGGTTTTTAGCCATTCCATCTTTTCGCTCTGGCCAACGATGCTCTCGATGGTATATTTCCCGCCGTGCACCTTGCGTAATTCTTCCTTATAATATTCGAGCTCCGACTGCAGTGAATTCAGCTTACGCGCCAACATTTTAAAGTCCTTAACATCCTTAAAGAGTATTTTGCCGACGGCGCCGACTACTTCCCCATCCTGAATAATCGGTTTGCGCGTGACGACGACAGCATGCTTGCCAATGCGCTGCACCTCGCCAATCTCGGGCTTGCCGGTCTGGGCAACGATATGCATGCGGGTATTTTCAATAACCTCAGTAACATGCCTACCAATAACTTCTTTGGCATCGACGCCGAGAAACTCGCCATAGGCTTGATTCATCATTGTAATATAGCCATTTTTGTCTACCGCTACAAAACCCTCAAACATGCTCTCAATGGCCGATTCCAGCGTGCTTTTTAAATTCTTTACATATTCCAGTTCGGCGGCAATTGCCTGAAGCTGAGTTATATCCTGAAAGATCGCTACGGCGCCTTTGATTTTGTTGTCTTTTACAATCGGGGTCCGGTTGGTAATAATTTCACAATTGCCAATGTGCTGTTTTTGGTTAAGCTCGGCTACCCCTGTTTTTAGCACCCGCTGCAAACCGGAGTTGGGAATTACATCATCGGCAAAACGGCCAATGACATCTTCGCTGCTTAGGCCGGTAATATATTCGGCGGCAGGATTAAAAAGAGTTACAATTCCATCAGCATTAGTGACAATAACACCGTTGCAGACCGAATTTAGAACGGCCTGCATCTCATCGGCAAGAAAAAGCGATCTTTCCGACAAATATTTTACTAAGTCAGTACGAGTTATAAATCCAATAGGCCGGTTTTCTCCATCCACTACCGGAAAACGTCCGTAGCGAAAAATCCGGTTGTTTTGCTGCAACTCCTGGATAGTAGTATTCTCCTGCAAGGTAAAGACGTCAGGCGTCATCACATCGCCCACACGCAGGTTATAAAAATTGTCGGCGGCTAAAGCCTTTATCAAATGCGACTTAGTTACAAGGCCGATAAGTTTGCCGTTAGCGTCAACCACCGGCGCGCCGTCAATGCCAACGCTATCAAAAATTCGCGCCGTCTGCTGCAATGTCATCCCCGGCGTCACCGTCACCACTCGCGTACTCATCAAGTCTCGAACGCGCATTATACCCCTCCCAAAACGTTCTTTAAGTAAAATAATAGTTAGGCAAAAGAGCCGGAAATACCTTTTGTTTGTATAAATTTTTAGACAAAATTAAAACCTGCCCTGTCGGGCAGGCTGCTTCTGGTCATACTCTTACATACATTAACAGGAATTTATAGTCTTTCTGCTGCTACCTCGTCTGTCAAAATTTAACGATAAGTTAAGCTGTGTACACCAAAAAAACCTGTACCGTGCATTGGCGCGGTACAGGTTTTTTGTCATAAGCTATTTACCGGTGAAATTCGCCTTACGTTTTTCCACAAAAGCTGCCATGCCTTCCTTTTGGTCGGCGGTAGCGAAGCAAAGACCGAAGACTTCCGCTTCATAAGCTACGGCGGATTGAAGGTCCATGTCCATGCCTTCATTGACGGCCGCCTTGCAAAGCTGCACGGCCATCGGCGCCCGGGACATAATTTTCTGGGCCATCGCCTTAGCCGCCGCCATCAGTTCCTCTGGAGGAACCACTTTGTTGACAAGGCCAATCCGGTAAGCTTCGGCCGCATCAATCATATCGCCGGTGAACAGAAGTTCTTTAGCGCGCCCTTTGCCGACCAAACGGGGCAAACGCTGCGTACCGGCAAAACCAGGGGTGATCCCAAGGGTGACTTCCGGTTGCCCGAATTTTGCCTTGTCTGAGGCAATCCGGATATCGCAGGCCATGGCTAATTCACAGCCGCCGCCAAGGGCGAAACCGTTAACAGCAGCAATGACCGGTTGCGGCAAATTTTCCAGCTTGTCAAAAACCGCTTGTCCCAATTTACCCCAGTTGCGTCCTTCGATAGCCGACATCGATTGCATTTCCGTGATGTCAGCACCGGCAACAAACGCCTTTTCACCACTACCAGTTATGATAACAACTTTTACGGAAGGATCTTGAGCAATGACATCAAGAAGTTCGTTCAATTCGCGCATGGTCGCACCGTTAAGAGCGTTAAGCGCTTTAGGCCGGTTTATCGTGATAATGCCGATCCCGCCATCAAACTCATACAGAAGGTTTTGATATTCTTTCATGCTGTTCACCGCCTGTAGTTAATATTATTTATAAATATGTATTTATGTATTTATTTATTATAATCATAGAAGCCCTTGCCGGTCTTGCGACCCAGATAACCGGCCTGCACCATCTTGCGCAGCAGCGGACAGGGACGGTATTTCGGGTCGCCATAACCCTGATACAGTACTTCCATAATATATAGCACCGTGTCGTTGCCGATAAGATCGGACAGGGCGAGCGGACCCATGGGATGATTAAAGCCGAGCTTCGCTACATTGTCAATATCCTCAGCACTGGCAACGCCTTCCATGAGCGTGTAAACGGCTTCGTTAATCATCGGCATCATAATACGGTTGCCAACAAAGCCGGGAAAATCGGAAACCTTAACCGGTGTCTTGCCAAGTCGTTCGGCCAGCGCTTTCACAGCGGCAAAGGTTTCTTCGCTGGTAGCGAGACCGTTGATTACCTCAACCAATTTCATTACCGGCGCCGGATTAAAGAAATGCATGCCAATGACTTTGTCCGGACGCTTGGTCGTGGCGGCAATCGCCGTTATTGGCAGAGAAGACGTATTGGTCGCGAGGATGGTGTGCGGGGGACATAGCCGATCCAGCGTTTGGAAAATATCCCGCTTGATCTCCATGTTTTCCACTGCGGCTTCAACTACAAGGTCGACATTACAAGCTTCAGCAGTAAAATCAACGATCCCCTGGATGCGGTTCATGACCGCGGCTTTTTCTTCAGCTGTCATCTTACCCTTTTCTACCGCTTTACTCAGGTTTTTGTCGATGCCGCCAATACCTTTCTGCACAAACTCCGGCTTAATGTCACGCAGCACCACTTCCAAACCGCCTTGGGCCATGACCTGAGCGATGCCGCTGCCCATTTGGCCGGCTCCCACAATAAGGACCTTTTTGAACTCCATTGTTAACTCCTCCCCTTATTTATAATTAATCAAAAATTACTAAATTCACATATACTTTAAAACGGCGAAAACCGGCGCCATTTTGCCTTGCAGCAAAACGACGCCCGGTTTTCTTTACTTCTTCATGACCGTTGCCTTGCCGTCCACTACGACAACGCCGTCCTGGTTGGTGACAGTTGTTTTAAGAATAACGCGGTTTTTGCCTTCAATCTTTTCGAGGACCTCAACAGTCGCGGTAACGGTATCACCGATTTTCACCGGCGCCTTAAAGACAAGTTCCTGCGCCAAATAAATGGTATTCATTCCCGGCAGAGCCGTGCCGAGAACGGCGGAAATGAAGCCGGCTGACAGCATGCCATGGGCAATTCGCTCTTTAAACATGGTCGTCTTGGCAAACTCAGTATTTACATGGACAGGGTTGAAATCGCCAGTCAGTCCGGCAAAGGTATAAACGTCATACTCGGTAACCGTCTTGGACATACTGGCCTTGTCGCCAATTTTTATGTCCTCAAACTTTACGTCCTGAACCACAAGGTCCTCCTCCTTTGCTCTTAGGCTTGCTTAATTTTGCGGAACTCCTCAGTTAATATCGGCAAAACTTCCAGGACATCCCCGACGATGCCAAAATCGGCCACCTTGAAGATCGGCGCATCCGGATCTTTGTTAATGGCGATTATAACATCCGAAGAAGACATACCGGCTAAATGCTGGATAGCCCCGGAAATACCACAGGCAAAATAAATTTTGGGACCTACCGTTTTACCGGTTTGGCCGACCTGATGAAGTGCAGGCTTCCAACCGGCGTCTACGGCCGCACGGGAAGCGCCGACCGCGCCGCCAAGCACCTCCGCCAGTTCTTCGACAAGACGGAAGTTCTCGGGAGCGCACATGCCACGGCCGCCGGATACGATTATTTCTGCTTCTTCGAGGTTGCAGGAAGCAGTGCATACCTGAATGATATCGATGAGTTTGGTCCGAATATCTTCCGGTTTCACCTTGCTGGGAACACGGATAATTTCGCCGGTCCGCGAATAGTCCGGAACAGGTCGCTTAAATACTTTCGGCCGTACCGTACCCATTTGCGGGCGGTGATCCGGACATAAAATGGTCGCCATGATATTACCGCCGAAAGCAGGGCGGGTCCAGGCAACCAGGCCAGTTTGTTCGTCAATACCAAGCCCGGTGCAGTCGGCGGTAAGGCCGGTACCGACCCGGCAGGCAACGCGGGGACCAAGGTCCCGGCCGTCATTGGTCGCACCCAGCAGCACCACCGACGGTTTGTAGGTTTGAATTAAATCGGTGAACGCAATGGTGTAGGCATCAGTATTATAATGTTTGTACTCCGGCCCTTCCACCAGGTAGACCTTGTCGGCACCGCAGGCAAATGCTTCTTTCGCCAGGTGCTCAACCTTGTCGCCAATAATGACGCCAGCCAATTCCTGACCGAGCGCGTCAGCGAGCTTGCGTCCCTCGCCCAGGAGTTCGAGGCCGACGCCCCTTGCCTGGCCACCTACCTGCTCGATAAATACCCAGACGCCTTTGTATTGGTCTTTATCTGCAGCTGCCGTTTTTTCTTCCTCTTCCCGGATGATTGCACCGACAGGACATGCGTCAATACAAGCACCGCAGGCGGTACAAGCCTCGGTGATGAATGCCTTGTTATCACTTTCCATAATGATTGCACCGAACGGACAAGTACTAACACAAGCGCCACAACTAACGCACTGATCTTTTATCACTTTAATGGCCATCTTCTTTACCCCCTGTTAGATGATCTTCGCTTCAGTTAATTTCTGGAGCAAAACATTTACGGCTGCACGGGCGGTCTCTTCTTGAATAATTACGCCCTGGGTGCGTTGTTGTGGGGTAAAAATGCGGCGTACCTGCGTGGGAGACCCCTTAAGACCGATTCTTTCGGGATCAACATCAAGATCATTTACTGTTAGCACGGGAATTTCCTTGCGGTTAGCCTTCATCGTGCCTTTGACGGTCGGATAGCGGGGCTCGTTGATCGATTTTACAACGGTGAGAAGCACCGGCAGGGTAGTTTCGATAACCTCGTAGCCTTCTTCATGCTCCCGTTCTACGCGGACGGTATTGCCATCTACGTCAATCTTAGCCACATATGTTACCTGCGGAATGCCAAGGTGTTCGGCAATCTCGGGGCCAACTTGGGCCGTATCACCGTCGATAGCCTGTTTGCCGCAAATAATAAGATCGAATTTACCAATCTTGCGGATTGCTGCCGCCAAAGTGTAGCTGGTAGCCAAAGTATCGGCGCCGCCAAAAGCACGGTCGCTGATGAGAATGGCTTCATCGGCGCCCATAGCCAGACATTCTTTCAAAGCATCCTTAGCCTGCGGAGGTCCCATGGAAATAACGGTGACGCGGCCGCCATGTTTTTCTTTAAGTTGCAGCGCCGCCTCAACGGCGTTCTTGTCAAAGGGGTTAACGATGCTCGGCACACCCTGGCGGATAAGCGTATTAGTCTGCGGGTCGATTTTTACTTCGGTAGTGTCAGGCACCTGCTTGACACAGACGATAATTTCCATAGCTACGTCCTCCTGTTTGTTCTTTTCTGTCGCATGCTCCGTTTTTTAACGCAACAGAGCGCCGGATATCACCATACGCTGTACTTGGTTGGTACCTTCGTAAATTTGGGTAATCTTAGCATCGCGCATCAGCCGTTCCACAGGATACTCGCGGCTGTAGCCATAGCCGCCGAAGATTTGTACGGCATCGGTAGTAACCGCCATCGCTACATCGGAAGCATACATCTTGGCCATGGCGGCTTCTTTGGAATAAGGTAGTCCCTGTTGTTTCAAATAGGCAGCACGGTAAGTAAGCAGACGAGCGGCGTCAACTTTGGTTGCCATATCGGCCAACATAAATGAGATGGCCTGATTGGCGGCAATAGGTTTGCCAAACTGGACTCTTTCCTTAGCATATTTAACCGCATAATCCAGCGCGGCCTGAGCAATGCCGAGAGCCTGCGCAGCTACGCCAATGCGGCCGCCGTCCAAAGTGGTCATGGCGATTTTGAACCCTTCGCCCTCTTTTCCTAGCAGATTTTCTTTTGGAACCTTGACATCCTGGAAGATGAGTTCCATGGTCTGCGAGGAACGAATACCCATCTTATGTTCTTTTTTGCCAAAAGTGAAGCCAGGCATGCCTTTTTCCAGAATAAAGGCGGAAATGCCCTTGACTCCCTTTGATTTATCAGTCATAGCAAAAATGACATAAATTTCTGCCTCACCGGCGTTAGTAATAAACATCTTGCTGCCATTAATGACATAATGATCGCCATTTAAGACCGCCGTGGTTTGTTGGGAAGCGGCATCAGTACCGGCGTTGGGTTCTGTTAAACCAAATGCGCCCATTTTTGTTCCTTCAACCAGCGGCCGGAGATATTTTTGTTTTTGTTCTTCAGTGCCGTAAGTGTAAATTGGCCAGGCGCACAGCGAAACAGTGGCCGACAAAGCGATGCCCAAGCCAGCGTCCACTTTGGACAACTCTTCAATAGCGATAATGTAGCTAAGATAATCGCTATCAGCACCGCCATATTTTTCGGGATAGCAGATACCCGTCAGTCCCAGCTCGCCCATGGCATTATACAGTTCACGGGAGAAATACTCCTTCTCGTCCCGGTCAACGACGCCCGGTGCTAACTCTTTCTCTGCAAATTCACGCACCATTTTTTGCATCATTTGGTGCTCTTCGGTGAGTTGAAAATTCATGTAAATCCCTCCTAATTTATTTTTGAGAGCTATAAGCTCTACTTATCGCGTGAAAAAAGTCACAATAGTTATTTTTATGAGTGCCAATAGAAAATCTATTGGCACTCATTAATCCTACATCCGCTCCACGATTGTCGCCACGCCCTGACCACCGCCAATACACAGTGTTGCCAGACCGGTCTTGACGTTTCTTAGTTCCATGGCGTGAAGAAGCGTTACCAGAATGCGGGCGCCACTGGCGCCAATCGGATGCCCCAAGGCAATGGCGCCGCCGTGGACATTAACTTTTTCTTTAACAAAGCCAAGTTCCTTGCCAACGGCCAAAAACTGGGCGGCGAAGGCTTCATTAGCTTCAATCAGGTCAATATCATCCATAACCAGTCCCGCTTTGGCGAGGGCTTTGCGCGTCGCCGGCACCGGGCCCATCCCCATAATACTGGGATCAACGCCGGCCGAAGCGTAAGAACGGATGCGAGCCATTGGCTTTATGCCAAGCTCCTTGGCTTTGTCGGCCGACATTACCACCAAAGCCGCAGCGCCGTCGTTTATGCCCGAAGCATTGCCGGCCGTGACCGTACCGTCTTTTTTAAACGCCGGTTTTAACGCACACAGCTTTTCGACCGTAGTGCCCGCTCTGGGATATTCGTCAGTATCAAAGATCTTATCACCTTTTTTATCCTTAATAACGACAGGAACTATTTCCTTTTTGAAGGCGCCGCTTGCGATAGCTTTAATTGCTTTGTCCTGGGATTCAAAAGCCAGTTGGTCTTGTTCTTCCCGAGTAACACCGTATTTTTCCACTATGTTTTCGGCCGTTATTCCCATATGATAGTCATTGAAGGCACACCACAAACCGTCGGTAATCATAGAGTCGATCAGTTTACCATGTCCCATCCGGTAGCCCCACCGGGACTTGTCAAGAAGATAGGGGGCGTTAGTCATGCTTTCCATACCGCCGGCCACAACGATATCGGCATCGCCAGTCATAATCGCTTGTGCTGCTAAATTTACAGCCTTTAAACCGGAGCCGCAAACTTTATTAATAGTCATAGTCGGAACCTCAACTGGTAAACCTGCCTTCAACGCCGCCTGGCGGGCGGGATTTTGCCCTAGCCCAGCCTGGAGCACATTGCCCATTATTACTTCATCAACCGCGCTGGCTGGTACGTTAGCTCGTTCAAGTGCAGCCTTGATTACAAAACTTCCCAGTTCCGGAGCTGAAAATGGAGCCAGTGTGCCATTGAAACTTCCAATTGCTGTCCTTACAGCACTAGCAATTACAACTTCTCGCATGCCAACACTCCTCTTTTTGTAATTTATTTAACTTATTTTAATTTTAGCATTTTTTACCATAAATGTTCAATCAAATTTTAAGACCCATTAACCCCGGTTTAAAAATTCGTTCATCCATCAGTTTCAGATTAGGCGAAATGAGGGGTTTAAACTCCATAAGGGCCAATACTTCTTTTTCGAGGTCGATCCCCGGGGCAATTTCCGTGAGCATCATTCCTTCCGGCGTAAGCTCAAACACCGCCCGCTCCGTAATATACATAACAGGCTGTTTAACTTTTTGGGCGTAGAGCCCACTGAAGGTTATTTGCTCTACCTGGCGGAGAAACTTTTTCGCCTTGCCTTCATTCACAATGCGAAGTTTGCCATCTTCCACATGTACTTTAAGGCCCCCGGCGGTAAAGGTGCCACAGAAGATGACGCGCTTAGCATTTTGCGTAATATTGATAAAACCGCCACACCCGGCTACCCGGCCTTTAAATTTACTGACGTTAATGTTGCCCTGTTGGTCTGTCTCAGCCAGGCCCAGGTAGGCCAGGTCCAAACCGCCGCCATCATAGAAGTCAAACTGATAAGGTTGGTCCAAAATGGCTTCAGCGTTTATCGCCGCACCAAAGCTCAGCCCCCCTGCCGGCACGCCGCCGACCGGCCCAGCCTCAACCGTCAGCGTCATTGTATCGCCAATGCCTTCTTCATTGGCCACCATTGCTACACCTTCTGGCACGCCAATACCCAGATTGACTTTCGCATTCGGAATAAGCTCCATGGCAGCACGGCGGGCAATAACCTTGCGCTCATCCAGCGGCATGGGCGGAATAGCGGAAAGCGGTACGCGGATTTCCCCGGAGTAAGCCGGATTGTAAACTTCGGCATAAGTTTGCATATGCTGAGCAGGCTCTGGCGCGACCACAATATAGTCGACAATAATGCCCGGCACCTTAACCTGCATCGGGTGGAGACTGCCATTAGCCACAATGCGCTCGACCTGAGCGATTACGATACCGCCTGACGCTTTTGCCGCCTGAGCAATGGACAAAATTTCCAAAGAAACCGCTTCATGTTCGATGGTAATGTTGCCTTTTTCGTCGGCGCTAGTCCCCCGAATTATGGCCACGTCGACAGGGAACGGTTTATACCAGAGCCATTCTTCGCCGCCCAGTTCGATTACCTCGACAAGATCCTCTTTGGTAATGCTGTTGATCTTGCCGCCCTCAACCCGCGGATCGACGAAAGTGTTAAGCCCGACTTTGGTAATAACGCCCGGTTTGCGTCCAGCAATGTTACGGAACCAATGAGTCAGCGTCCCCTGGGGAAAGTTGTAGGCCTCAATCTTGTTCTCCACAGCCAACTTCCCTAGTTTCGGAGCCAAATTCCAATGGCCGCCGATTACACGCTTTACCATTCCTTCGTACCCGAGGTGATTAAGCCCACGGTCTTTGCCGTCGCCCTGGCCTGCGCAATAAACAAGCGTTAGACCGCAGGGTTTGCTTTCGGCAAGAAACCGTTCTTCCATTGCGGCGGTAATCGCTTCCGGATGGCCGTTGCCCACGAACCCGCTGGTAGCGACAGTTGCGCCATCCCTAATGAGCTTTGCTGCTTCCAGAGCTGAGATCACTTTGGCCATGTTTATCACTCTCCTTCGCACAAACATTTGCTAAAATAAACATGCAAGTATCATGCCAAACAATAACATGCCCGCTATTTCTCTTAAGCAGCTCCGCTAGCTCGTCTGACTCCTGCCGCAAGCAGCGCTACAATTATGATTTTTTCGTGTCATCAATTGCGCAAATGTGCACTTCTCTGTACGCAATAATGTCTAATAATTTGTACAATGTCTATGCAAATAAACAAAAAACCTGGTCATAGTGGCCAGGCCGGCAAAAATTAGCTTATCCTCAGGCAGCCGGCCAATATCAATACGGTGTACGCAACTTTCATTTACGTCTTCAATTGCCGAAAGTAATCCATCACCTTCATAACAATTTCGTCACTAAGCCGTCCTAGATCTACATTCATTCCATCTACCATATCAGCGGCGACAGTTATTGCCGGTCGCCCGCCGCTGTGGTATTTATTCGCACAACTGACAGTACAACCACTTAAAAATACTATGAAATCCGCATCCAGCGTGTTAAACAGTATTTGAAATCCCTGCCCGGCCAATAGCTGGCTTACTTCCTTGGCAATTTGACCTCTGTCGATCCGCGGATTGCAACCGCCGCAAAAATAGATACTTACCCGTCTGTTCATATGGCTTTAGCTTACCGGCCTCCGGCGCAAAAATTTTAAGGCTTCTTGTAGCAATTCTTCGTCAACTTCGTAAACCGGAATAACGCCTTGCAGATCAGGACAAGCATCGCGCAAGGCAGCTTCCACTACCTCTGCCAGCGTCTGCTGGGCGCCGGGGCATGTACTACATGCCCCGGTCAGCCGTACTTTGATATACCCATCATCAGTAATTTCCTGTAAACTAATGTCGCCGCCATGACTAAGCAAACTTGGACGCACCTTTTCGTCAAGAACTTGTTGAATAATTTTCTTATCTATTGCCATAGTCCACCCTATTTGGTTGCCGCCACTTCTTTCTGGGCTGCGCAGCCGGTGGGGATGCCGGCGATGGCTTTGGCTAGTTCTTTCTTGTGTTCAAGATTGCTTTGGCGGGAAATCATGATACGCTGGGCTTGCGGCGAACCGGCGCCGTGCATTGACTCGGTTCGGTAACCAACAGCGGCGGTGCCCAGAGTAAGGTTTTCAATGAGCCGCAGGACGCGCATACGGTACTCAGTGGGCACCGAAGCTACGCCACGCAGATATTTTTCCACTACTTTGCCAATTTCGGGATGGCGCAGGTCTTGCTCCGACGGCATCGTAACCATTAAGCCGCCGGCAATGTCTTCGGCCAGACGGGCAATCTCATAAGGGAAACGGGTGACGTTTTGTTTGCAGACGTTAGCTAGCAGCAGGTCGATCAGATAAGTGCCCGACGCCGTCTTATAACCTTCGGCCGAGCAGGCAATGCCGCAGGCGTAAAGTGTTTCGTTAAGATGGATCATCTCAATAAGTTTATCTTTAATATGAGAGGCTTTGGCTGCGCCGTTGTATTCAGCCGCCAGGGCGGCCGCGCCGATCAGCACGTCCCCGACACCGACCTTGCAGCCACCGTAGCTTTGCCGGTGGTAGCCCGCAAACCGTTCTACCAGGGCGCCGCTGAATTCGTACTCCCCGCACATGAAGACATTTTCCCAGGGAATAAACACATTATCAAAG
This sequence comes from Thermosinus carboxydivorans Nor1, assembly GCF_000169155.1. NCBI lineage: Bacteria > Bacillati > Bacillota > Negativicutes > Selenomonadales > Sporomusaceae > Thermosinus > Thermosinus carboxydivorans. The sequence continues at coordinate 24,266 of NZ_AAWL01000005.1, read as the reverse complement.
ACCATCAGGGCCTCATGGCCACCAAATTGCTTGTTGCCGACGTCGATGTCGCCGCCTTCCAGCTTGCGGGTGTCACAAGACTGACGACCATAGATGTAGAAAATACCTTCAGCATCAGCCGGCGCCGCAAAGCAGACGGCATAGTCAGCATCGTCTTTACCCATAGTCATGGTCGGCATGACCAAAATCCAGTGCGAGTTAACCGCGCCGGTCTGGTGCGCCTTGGCTCCACGAATGACTATCCCGTCGGATCGCTTTTCCGCGACATGGACATACAAATCCGGGTCGGCCTGCTTATGGGGCGGCAGACTGCGATCACCTTTGGGATCGGTCATAGCCCCGTCGACTGTCCAGTCTTCATCCTGCATGCGACGGAGAAACTTAAGGAAGCGTTCATGGTATTTGGTCCCAAGTTTTTGATCCATTTCAAAGGTCACGCTGTCAACGGCGTTGATGGCATCCATCCCGACGCAGCGCTGGAAGCAGGCTGCTGTTTTTTGACCAAGCAAACGCTGCATCTTGACTTTTTTGATTAAATCGTCAACACTCTGGTGAAGATGGCAAAAACGGTTGATTTTCTTACCGGTCAGGTGCGACGTAGCGGTCATAAGATCTTCATACTGCGGATCCTGAGCCAGGGCATAGGTCATCTTAACCGAGTTCATCGATGGACGGATAATGGGGTGGTCTACCGGACTTTTAACCAGTTCACCTTGTAGGTAGACCTTGAGTTTGAGTTGACGTAAGCTCTCTTCGTATTGTTCGGGTGTTTTTAATGGCATAAGACATACCCCTCTCCTAGTCAATTCTTTTATATTAACCAAGCAACAAACTGGCTACGCTATATCAAAAATTTTGCCTGGATTCAGAATATTATTGGGATCCATCGCCTACTTGCCGTGGGGAAGTTTTTCATTGAGGAATCTCTATACACACCGTATCGCCGCATTATCCATAACAAACGTAATATCATTAATATCATAATGTACATATTCTGGGCAATCAGGAGTAACAGTGGAGGAACAAAACGGGGGTCGCCTTCATCCCACGGCTAAAGTCGTGGGATGAAGGATGCGTTCCGTCATTGTGCTGCCAACCGCTTATACATTTCCAGCCTTTCCTTGGCATCCTGCTCTGCCTTGGCGAAAAGTTCCTGCGCCGCCTCGGGGAATTGCCTTAAAAGCGCTGAATACCGGACTTCGCTCTTGAGAAAGTCCTGGAAACTGGCAGTCGGTTCTTTGGAGTCCAGAATAAACGGATTTTTGCCTGCTGCTTTAAGCTGCGGGTTATAGCGGTAAAGCACCCAATAGCCTGCCTCCACCGCTCTTTTGGCCTGAGCCTGGCTTTTGCCCATTCCGCCCTTAATACCATGATTTACGCAAGGAGCATAAGCGATGATAAGTGACGGACCAGGATAAGCTTCCGCTTCGACAATAGCCTTGATGGCCTGGTTTTTATCCGCGCCCATGGCAATTTGCGCCACATAGACATAACCATAGGACATCGCCATTAGTCCCAGGTCTTTTTTGCGCGTTTTCTTCCCGCTAGCAGCGAACTGAGCGACCGCCGCCGCCGGTGTAGCCTTGGACGATTGTCCGCCAGTGTTGGAGTAAACCTCGGTGTCGAAGACAAGAACATTGACGTCTTCCCCGGCTGCCAACACGTGATCGAGACCACCAAAGCCGATATCATACGCCCAGCCGTCGCCGCCGAATATCCACTGCGACCGTTTAACAAAGAAATCCTTTTGCTCGTAGATAGCATTCAAGAGGGGGTCACTTCCTTTTTCCGCTTCCAAGGCCGCGATCAGGCGATCAGCCCGTTCCCGCGTGCCGGTCCCCTCGTCCATATGAGCCAGCCAGTCGGCCAGGGCATCCCTCAGGTTGGGGCCGATGTCTTTGCCAAGTGCTTCCTTTACTTGTTCCGCGAGGGTTCTGCGGACTTGCTGCACTCCCATGTGCATGCCGAACCCATACTCGGCGTTGTCTTCGAACAGGGAAAAGCCCCAGGCCGGCCCGAAGCCGCGATGGTTGGTGGTGTAGGATATGGAGGGAGCAGAGGCACCCCAGACAGTTGAACAGCCGGCCGCATTGGCTATCATCATGCGGTCGCCGAAAAGCTGTGTGATAAGCTTTGCGTAAGGCGTTTCACCACAACCAGCGCAAGCACCGGAGAATTCCTGCAGCGGCTGGGCAAATTGACTGCCTTTGACGGTAACTTTCTGAGCTGCGGGAATTGGTTTGGGTGAAATGCTGCAAGAGTAATTCCACCATTCTTCGGAAATCGGTCGAACATCCGCCAAGGGTTTCATAATCAGCGCCTTTTCCTTCGCCGGGCAGACATCAACACAATTGCCACAACCAGTGCAGTCCAAAGCAGAAATCGCCAGGTGGAAGAACAGGCCCGGATAACCTATCGCTTCTTTAGTGGTAAAACCAGATGGAGCATTTTTTAGTTCATCGCTGTTGATCAACAACGGCCGGATGACCGCATGCGGGCAGACAAACGAGCATTGGTTACACTGGATGCATTTATCAGCCTGCCATACTGGTACTTCGATGGCTATGCCCCGTTTTTCCCAGGCTGTGATCCCCAGCGGGAAAGTGCCGTCTTCCCGGCCGTTGAATGTGCTGACCGGGAGCTTGTCGCCTTCCTGACGGTTCATGGGTACCACGACTTTTGCGATGAATTCCGGTAGTTTTTTGCCGCTGTTGTCCGCTTCATCCTCGGCGTATTGCCAGCTTGCAGGCACCTCAATTCGGCACAGTTCCCGGACGCCTCGCTCGATAGCGGCAAAATTCATATCAATGATAGCCTGTCCTTGTTTACCGTAAGCTTCGATGACGGATTCTTTGAGGTAGTGGATAGCATCTTCCACGGGGATAATGTCGACCAATTTGAAAAAGGCTGCCTGCATGATCATATTTATGCGTCCGCCGAGCCCCAGTTCTTTGGCAATATCTATCGCGTTGATAGTGTAAAACTGAATATTGTTTGCCGCGAGATAGCGTTTCATGGCGGCGGGAAGATTCTTTTCTAGGTCGTGCATCTGCCACTGACAGTTGAGCAGGAATTTGCCGCCTGGTTTCAACCCAGCCAGTATATCATACTGGTTGACGTACGCCTGGTTGTGGCAAGCGATGAAGTCGGCATTGGTGATAAGGTAGGAAGACTGAATGGGCTGCTGCCCGAAACGTAGGTGAGAGATGGTTAGGCCGCCTGATTTTCTTGCGTCATAGGCAAAGTAGGCCTGAACGTACAGGTCAGTGTGATCACCGATGATTTTAATGGCGCTTTTGTTGGCGCTTACCGTGCCGTCCGAGCCCATTCCCCAGAATTTGCAGCAAACGGTCCCCGGCGGAGTGGTATTGATGGTTTGCGGGTATTCCGGCAGGGAGGTAAAGGTCACGTCGTCAGTAATGCTGACAGTAAAAGCGTTGCGCGGTTTTTCCTGTTTGAGGTTTTCATAAACTGCGGCTATATGCGCCGGAGTGAAGTCTTTCGAGCCCAGTCCATAGCGTCCGCCGACAATAACTGGCGTTTCGGCGCAGCCGTAAAAGGCGTTTTTGACATCCAGATACAGGGGTTCGCCGGCTGCCCCCGGTTCTTTGGTCCGGTCGAGAACGGCGATTTTGCGGACGGTAGGCGGAACAACCCGCAGGAAATGTTCGATAGAAAAGGGGCGATAAAGATGGACTTCAACAAGTCCAACTTTTTCGTCACGAGCATTTAAGTAGTCAATGGTTTCCCTAATGGCATCACAGCCTGAACCCATAGCAACAATAATACGTTCAGCGTCGGGAACGCCATAGTAGTTGAACAGTTGATAATTGCGTCCAGTAAGTTTGTTAATTTCGTTCATATAGTGCTCGACAATGCCGGGAATTGCCAAGTAAAATTTGTTAACCGCCTCGCGAGTTTGGAAATAGATATCCGGATTTTGCGTCGTACCCCGGACCACCGGATGGTCGGGATTAAGCGCCCGCCGGCGGAACTCCCGGACCGCCTCTTTATCAAGCAAATTGGCTAATTCCTCATATTCCAAAACTTCGATTTTCTGGATTTCATGGGAGGTGCGGAAACCGTCGAAGAAGTGAAGAAAAGGTACACGACCTTTAATGGCGGCTAAATGCGCTACCGCCCCCAAATCCATGACCTGCTGAACACTGCTGGATGCTAGCAGCGCGAAACCTGTCTGGCGAGTGGCCATCACATCCTGATGATCGCCAAAGATACTTAGCGCATTAGCTGCCAATGCACGGGCACTTACATGAAATACAGCGGGCAATAACTCGCCAGCTATTTTGTACATGTTAGGAATCATAAGAAGCAGCCCCTGCGACGCGGTATAGGTAGTAGCAAGAGCCCCTGCCTGGAGACAACCATGAAGTGTTCCGGCTGCCCCTCCCTCGGATTGCATTTCGATTACTCTCACCGGTTGTCCAAAAATGTTTTTCCGGCCAAGAGCCGACCATTCATCAACTAATTCTGCCATTTGTGAAGAAGGCGTAATTGGATAAATTGCCGCTACATCAGTAAAAGCATAAGATACATATGCGGCCGCAGTATTACCATCCATAGTTTTTTTTCTACGTGTAGACATGGTTAATTCTCCTTTCCTTAACAACCACGTAAATATATTTCTAAATTGAAATACCCACTTACCTTATCATAGGGTAAATAATATACTTTTTTTAAATTTATTTCTTTAATATATAAACCACCACCCATTTCACTTGTCCCACATCCATCTAAAATAATTATTGCAGCTGCAACCGGCGTCTCCGCAATTAAATCTAGCATTTTGTCAATTTTTGGTTTTTCTTTTTCAATTTTACTTATTATCCCTTTGAATTTTTTAATCGCTTCTTCATTAATCCCAATCAAAGCCAACCCAGGACCACCTGGATACGATACTATGCATATATTTTCTTTTATAAATTCCATCTCACCTCGGGCCGACTGTACTCTCTCAAAAGGAGAGCCAATTACACCGCCCCCCACTTCGACTACAGTTTGATTGTTTAAACTTAATGCTAAAATATCAATCTCCGCTGTTGTAAAAAATTCACCTTGCTTTGCTAACCAATTAATAGCGGTTACCGAAGAGTATGATGAGCTAGCAAGGATTAGGCCCCAATTGTGCACCTTGCGTTACATCCATAGTAATGATGAAAGGCCTCATAATGTTCGTGGTGTACATAAATTTCCTTAAGTGGGTGGAAAGCTCTTCCTAGTTCCTCAGCCAGAACCTCACCACCAAGGCATATTGGGCTTTCCATTTGCCCTCCAGGGCTTTAATGGTAGCCAAAGCTTGTGTTTCGTTTACCGCTTTATAAACGTCCTTGAGATCTTTAATAAAAGCAGGCGATCTTTTCTTTGTATGCCCGTTTCTCGAGTTATTGTTTTTTTGTTGCGGTAGTTATACCGGCTATAACCCAGCTCATGATCGAGTACAGTTTCAAGCATTTCCTGGATAAGCTGGCCGAATAAGGTCTTGACTGCTTCCTGGGCGTCTTGGGCGGTCACCAGGTTGTTCTCTTGGATAAAAGCTCGCAGTTGCTCCTTAGAGAATGTACATACCATTGGTCTTACCCCTCTGGCTTAAATTTAGCATTTATCCAGAGGAGTTTACACAAATTTTATTTTACACTCCCGTGTCTCTCGAGCTGACGCTTGCATTATTTGGTATTCCCGTTGAAGTTATTTCCGGTAAAGTTAAGGCTGTAATAAAACCTATTAACAACGATGCTGATAGAACATAAACTCCAATATTGGTACTACCAAATTTAGTGACACACCAGCCAACGATAAACGGCCCGAAAAAGCCACCCATATTCCCGAGAGCATTTATTATTCCACGTGCTCCACCTGCTACCTCGCTGGGAAACAACATGGGTGGGAACGTCCAAAATACGCCACAAGCAGCCTCAAAAAACACCCCGCAGCCAATTAAGAATGTGTAAGCTATCCACACCTGGTTGTCAAATTGAGTAGATAAATAGAAACACAAGGCAAAACCAGCAAGTGGAATTGCCGTATACAATTTTCTATTCATGTGTTTGTCAGAAAGTACCCCAAAAACATATATGCCAATCATAGCTGCAATATAAGGAAGTATTGTTAATAAACCAATATAGGTTATGCCCATCTTAGTGAGCGACTTTAAGATCACTGGCAACCACATAGCAAATCCGTAGATACCAACCTGATAGCAAAAATAAACAACTACTAATTTCCATAAATTTATGTCTCTAATCAATTTTTTATATGAAACGGGTTCGCCAGATTGAAACGCAAGTTGTTCTTCCTTAATTCGAGCGACAAGATAATCGCGTTCTTCGTTACTTAGCCATTTTGCATTTTCCGGACGGTCAGAAACCATAGGCCACCAAATAGCAACTAACGCTATGGTTATGGCGCCTTCGATAATAAATACCCATCGCCACCCCCAAGCGGCAATGATCCAGCCAGAGATTGGCCCCGTAATCATTGTTGCTAACGGAAGACACATAGTAAATAAGGCGTTTGCCCGAGCACGTTCTTCATTTGGAAACCAGTGGCTAAGCATTACCAATATAGCCGGCCAGACACCGCCTTCAGCAACACCAAGTAAAAAACGCAAAACCATCATTTGCCATATATCCTTAGCAAACCCACATGCCATAGCAAATACTCCAAATGCAACAATTGAAACGGCAATAAATTTCTTTGCACCTCCTTTTTCAGCAATATGCCCACCAGGAAACTGCAAAAATAAATATCCAACAAAAAATATCCCAGCCGCCAATCCAGCCATTGTGGCTGTAATTCCCAACTCTTCATTCATTCCTCCTGCCATTGCAAAGCCAAAATTAGTACGATCCATGAAAGAAAAAATATACACAATGACAGCAGCAGGTATAATTCTCATCCAGCGCTTGTTGGGGATCTTCCTTGTCAACATAACTGATTCCATAATATTTCTCTCCTTTCTTTTTGCTTCGTTATTGCACTATACCTATACATATTATTTTTACATAAAAATAAATATTAAATGACCGTCTCACTCGACTGTTGCTGCTTACACTTTTTGACAGTAGTTTGTTCACTTTCAATGGCCAAAACAGGTTTTTGTTAATTTTAGATTTTAGATTTTAGCAACTCATTATGTCTAATAAACTATCACTTGGCCTAAGTATTTGAGAAGGATGCCTTCCAGATGCCAAATTAATTTAGCCGTGATTTTTTCGGTTTTGTAATTGTATTCCCTTCCACCGAAAAGTCAAGGGTACGCTTAAGCTAAACATTTTTGCGAACGCTCACCCTTGACTTTTCAGCTCCAGGGAATGTTTTATGTTCAACCAAGGAAAAATCACTGTCAAACCTAGCGGCCCAGTTAAATCAGACTACGGTCACATAATCTGAGCAATAGCCGGATAAATATTCCGAGAGGTACCACCCAGCTTCTTTTCGTGGGAGCCAGGTGATTTCGTATATTTTAGACGTTAATAGTCTCGGAGCAAATTTGCTGCAACGCTGATAAACTTATTTATACTTTTACAATTTTGCCGGGATTCATAATATTATTAGGATCTAACGCCCTTTTAATCGCTTTCATCATTTTTAGTTCAACTGGATTTGCAAACTCTTCCATTAGATCTAACCGTTTATAACCGATACCATGTTCGCCAGATAGTTTCCCGCCTAATGAATAAACATATTGATATATTTCATGTTGTATTAGAGGCAATAGTTTATTCCATTGCTCAATATCCATATTTTCTTTTAGTATTTCAGCATGCACATTGCCATCTGCAGCGTGTGCTGCACAGTGAATTCTAACATCATATTTCTTGCTGATATCATCAATCTTTTTAATAATATCAGTAATTTTACTTGGGGGAACAACTATGTCTTCAGCGGAAAGAATGAGGCTACGCGCACGGTCAGCTTCTGCAAATGATTTTCTTGCTTTCCAAATTTTATTAGGATCAGCAACAAGAACTTCATAGCCTCCATTTGTTGTGCATAATTCGTCGATAAGAACGCACTGATCTTCTAATACAGTTTCATTGTCCCCATCAATCGTTATTATGATATAATGTCCAGACTCACTACGTGGTAATTTTTCTTCTAAAAATTCCTCACAGCAACGTACACTCTTGTTATCCATAAACTCTACGCAAGTAGGTATAATACCAGAATGCATTATTTTAGGAACAATATTTATTGCAGATTCTGCACTTGGGAAAATCGCTAGCAAATGCATCTCGTGTTTAGGCAGTGGACTCAATTTTAAATACGCTTTAGTAATAATACCTAAAGTACCTTCTGAGCCCGCAATCAACTGAGTTAAACAATAGCCCGTCGAATCTTTTTTTAACTTACCTCCCAGAGTTACAATATCCCCTTCAGGAGTAACAATTTCTATACCTGCTACCTGTTGTCGAGTAGTACCATATTTTACAGCTTTATTTCCACCGGCGTTTGTCGCTATATTGCCACCAATAAATGAACTATCTCCACTACAAGGGTCACCAGCATAAAAGAGGCCTTTATCATTAGCAGCTTTCTGCACTTCTACAGTTCTCACTCCAGGCTCGGTAACCATGATCAAATTTTGTTCATCTATCTCCAATATTTGATTCATACGCTCAGTTGACAAAATAATGCCACCATAAAAAGCCACCGCTCCACAAGCAAGACCTGTACCTGCCCCACGTGGCACAACAGGTATTAACTCTTGATTAGCCAATTTAACTATTTTTGAGATCTCTTCTGCGGTTCTAGGTAATACAACAACCTCAGGAGTTTTTTTATACTTTGATTCCATAACTTCGTCATGTGAATATGGTTCTAATTTATCCGGATCAGTCCATACATATTTTTCTCCGACAATGCTTTTCAACTCGTTAATAATCGCAGTGTTAACTGATTTATATTTTGACATCACATCACACCTCCACGATCATATATGCGACTACGGCATCGTGCGACCACTTTTCTTTAAGAATCTTTGTTTCGACAAATTGTAAAAAGGCCGCTGCTTTAAACGTTTTAACACAATCCAAGCGGCGTTTTTCGTACAACGCCTGCCCAACCTCAGAAAAATAGGCACTGTGTACGGTTCAGCCGGAACGTCGCTGTTTTGTAGCTCCTCTTCGTATTTCCCGCAAAATCGTACTCTGGTGGCGATTGAGTTTGCCGCTATATACCGGATTTCTCCCAGAAAGTCTTTTTTTATCTTTTTCTACTGTTGCATTTCATTTTACAATGAACCATTCAAGTCCAACAAATTCCCTTTCGCATCAAACTTTAACTCTAAAGGATCCGTCAAGATAGTCAGATTAGGATTCTTGTAGGCCTCATCTATCATGTTTTCAGAAATCATAATGGTCTTTAGATGTAAAGTATCTGCAATCCGGACTAACCGCACTTTTTTCAGATCGGGTACCTCCGCTGTCAGGATAGCTGCCCTGAACAAGTCGTAGTCTGAATTCATGACAATAGGTATCTTGGCGGCACCTGGCAACACTGCCGTAATGCAGTTGGCATAAGTTGCCTCAAAATCGATTTTGTTGAATATTCTTCGGGTTATATAATCCGCCGTCCCAATCCCCGTAGCATTGCCATGACTTTTTTCGGTCAGATCAAGAACGCCTATCCGTGTTGGATAATTGGCGCTAGCAACATATGGAGACGCGTATCGACCGATCACATTCGGATCCATTCCCTCACCGGATATCTCTTTCCCAATCTTGTCGACAATAAGGACATCTATCTTGTCAAAAAGAATTCGTGGAATATTTTCCATAGCGATAGGCAGCAATCGTTGATCTTCCTCCAGCAACCTTTCGGCGGGCACCGCGGTAACATGCATGATTTCATCGTATGCGTTCTCCACAGTCCCTACCGCAAAAAGAATCGGCGCATTTTTCAATGCTACTTCGGCTATCTGTAAAATATGTTCTCCCATATGCCTATAACCATAGGAATGACAAGTAGCCGCACCGCGATGTTTGCCGAAACCAATTGCAATCATTTTCGCAAATCCGCTCTCCGATTTATTCCGAAATGCCGTATGCGGCTTGATGCGTGCGATGAACACGATTCCGTCGGCTTCCTGTACTGCGTGCTTGTCCATATATACCGGCAAACCGTTTGAAATATTTCCTATCTGAACAACGTCCATGCTAGAGACAATTGGACAACCTACCGCGGCCTCAGTTATTCCAAGACTGGCAAGTATTTCAGCCTGCCCTTCAGCTGTTGCTCCTCCATGACTTCCCATGGCTGGAATAATAAATGGTTTTGCGCCGCGTTCCTTGATGAATTTTACCAGTTCTCTTGCCAGAAGGTCGATCTTGCAAAGCCCACGACTGCCAATTCCTATGGCGATACGCTTTCCAGGATGGATTTTTCCCAAAATTTCTCGCTTGTTTAGTTCCTTATGCAATGCTTGCACCAAATCGTCAACTTTTGCAGCATTGAAGTTTTGTTTTACTTTGAACATGCGTGGCACCGTAATGCCTTCCAGCATCTTATCTAGGACTCTCATCATACTCACCACCCTACATCATGATATCCGTGGCCTGCTAGGCTAATCATCTTATGACGATTACTCTGGCAGGATAACTCCCTACCTAGCTTCAGAAACTACTATATTGTGTTGGGCTCATGTGATATTTATAAAGTTGCTCCAGCGCTTGCTCTTTCGGGTACTTTCAGTTGCTGATCCGGTTTAACCATTAACCAGAGCACAGCTCCTACTACCGCCAAGGCCGATGTAGATATTAATACGACACCCCAACCGTAATTTGTCGCAATCCAGGCTGCGGTAACAGGCGCCGCAACACCGCCAATATTACCCCAGAAATTCATCCAACCACTAACAGTACCGGTAAATTTGCCCCCTAGATCAATTGTGGAAGCCCATGAAGCGGCGAATACCAGGCCTAGCCCACCATGTGCCAAAGTCAACCACATTACTGTAATCCATTTATCGGTCGTATATGCTGCTGCATTTAAGGCAACGCAACAAACAACCAGTCCCGATATGCCAAATAATGTACGAACCTTATTTTTTGTCATCCCTGCCTTTAGCATCCGGTCAGAAAGATAACCGGTACCAAGGACACCTATAGTCATGGCTATCCATGGCAGAGAGGCTGCAAACCCCATTTGCTGTAACGAAAAGCCACGGGCTTCCATGAGGTATACTGGCAACCAAGCCAAAAATACGTAGGTGATGTAATCGGTGACAAAAAATTGCCCCGCAATCGCCCAAAATTGTGAAGAAGTAAGAAAAGTGCTCCAAGGAGCCACCTCTTTCTTCTCAGTAGTTACCTCTGTACCTTCCATAATATGCTCTAGTTCTGCACGATTAACAAACCGGCTTTCGTTGGGACGGTCTGTGACAAGATAATAATAGCAAACTGCAATCAGTATTCCTGCCAAGCCAAAAATATAGAATACTGCGCGCCAACCCCACGCCATCATAATAGCAACAACGATCGCCGGACCAAAAATCGGCCCTATATAAGCACCGGCGGACATCATCGCAGCTGCTTTACTTCGCTCGGTAGTCGGAAACCATTTTTGGTTTGCCGTGTTAAGTGAAGGAAATATGGGACCTTCCCCAAGACCAAAAACAAAGCGCGCGGCGACAAACGTTGCGAAACTATTACACAAACCTGTCAGTGCGGTGAAAAACGACCACCAGCCTACTGCCAGCGAAGTGACAATACGCGGACCAAAGTATTCGGCCAGCATCCCTCCTGGAATCTGGCAAGATGCGTAAGCGAGAAAGAATGCCGTTTGCATCATTCCCATGTCCATTTTACTAAAACCGAATTCTTGCATGATCATGGGAGTGGTTACTGATAAATTGACCCGGTCCATATATGATACAAAGGCTATGAACATTCCGAATAATCCAACCACCCAACGATAATTTGTCATTTTCATAATAATCTATACACCCCTAAACAATGCGATTATTCATTACTGCCTTGTTGATTGCCTTGCTTATCATAACTTGGCCGCAGGCATCACCTCAATTTCTACGCAATTTTGACTTTTTTGTTTATACTCTCTTTAACGCAATTATTATTATGCCAATTCAAAAATGGTAAATTAAGGCAAATTAGCAAATATAGTAACAATTAAATTTTTGGAGACTTTCCCCCTTCCGGGAATGTCTTAAACCACAACAGTAGCAAAGGTATAGCTGGCGTAATCCAGCCCGGTACGACCGGATCGCCCAGATGGGCATCTACAAATAGTAAAAGTCGTTCAGGATGACAATAGTAATTGCAATTTCAAACGGCATATCTAAATACTCCTGAAGCACTGGAATACTATCCAAACATATCGCGCACATCAATAAAAAACTTAATCAGCAACTTCAAACTTCTAGTGAATAAATGGCAGCCACAATTGAAACGGTCCTAGCGGAATATATGGTTGCGGTTCACCTTATTCCCTCTTGTAAATTGGTTCTAACCAACTCAAACATAATCATCCTTTCTTTTTAATTTAACAGGCTATCAATATGTTGTTGTTAAAGATAAATTGTCGCAAATTCGTTGACCACCTCCACGAACTAATCTGTCATATAACCTATTAGTCCATAATTGCAAGTCTCGTGCCAATTTTTAAAATTATCAAAAATAGCAGCAGTCCTGCTTTTAGGGTCTTTTTCTATCAATTCGAAAAGACGGTTTTGAGCAGGACTGCACAAAATAATTTATCAAAATAATTTATCAAACAAGCTGCCACCCCGTTCTATCCGTCCTGTGCAAAAATGCGCACTGTGCATTTTTGCACAGTGCGCTGAAAATATAAAGATAGTTCAAAAAATCTGTTTTTTGCTAATCAGCCCATATTTGACCGCTTTCCGGCAGGCTGTAGTACGGTCAATGCCTAATACATCCGCTACCTTGTTCCAGTTGCCGTATTGGCGAAAAGTTTCGGTTAGCAAATATTTTTCAGTTGCCGCAACCGCTTCTTTTAGTTTGGTCCCTGTTTTGGGCAGAGGAATACGAGCATTGACCTGCTGCGGCAGCATGTCCGCAGTTATTTCATTACCGGGTGTAGTTACAACCAAACGTTCAATAATATTTTCCAGCTGGCGCACATTACCCGGCCAGGAATATTCCGTCAGTCGGTCGATGACATCAGGCAAAATGACCTTATTAAACCCGAATTTCTTGTTAAATTTATCAAGAAAGTGTTTTACAAGCAGCGGAATATCTTCTTTGCGCTCGCGCAGCGGCGGAATGTGAAGCGGTACCACCATCAGGCGATAATAAAGATCTTCCCGGAATGTCCCCTGCTGAACCATGTGCGCAAGGTCGCGGTTGGTAGCGGCAATAATCCTGACATTGACGCTTTTCTGCTTCACCCCGCCTACCCTGATGACAGCTTTTTCCTGAATTACGCGGAGCAGCTTGACCTGCAGGACCGGCGGCATTTCGCCAATTTCATCCAAAAAGAGCGTTCCGCCGTCAGCCAGCTCAAATAAACCGGGCTTGCCTTCCCGCTTGGCGCCCGTAAACGCGCCGCCGTCATAACCAAACAGTTCTGATTCCAGCAACGTCTCAGGGATTGCGCCACAGTTAATTTTTATAAACGGTCGATTATCGCCCCGACCGTGCCGGTGAATAAGTTTAGCAAATAATTCTTTGCCTGTCCCCGATTCGCCGGTTATAAGAACGGTGGAATCAACATCCGCCACCTTGGTCGCCAGTTCCACCACCGCCGCAATCGCACGGCTGCGGAATATAATATCAGGATCTTTGATATGAAGCGCCCGCAAATGGTTAAGTTCCGTCTGGTATTTTAAAGTTTCTTCCTGGGTTTTGGTCAGCTGATTCTGTAGCCGGTTGAGGTCGGTAACGTCGCGGACATTGGTAACTACCCGGAAAATGCCGCCACGCTTGTCAAAAACAGGATTGCCGGTAACCAGAATATGCTTATTATTCCGTTTCACAATTTGGTCAATCGTTACCCGGGCGCGCTGCTCTAAGACAAGCAATGTTACAGATTGATCATATAGCCCCTCCCGGACCAAATCCACCATATTCCGCCCGACCACTTCGGCCGCCTTGATGCCGGTAATACGTTCGTAGGCGGCGTTAAGCCTTAGCACGTTAGCCTTCCCGTCGGTGATAAAAATACCGTCATATGATGAATCTATAATCGCCTCTAGTTCTGTTATTAGCTCGTTAAAGTTTGCGTATAGGTTTTCATCCCGGTAACAACTGTCGTAAGCATTTGGAACTTTCATCGGCGCCTCACTCCGTCTTTCCTCGGCACACCAAATATGCCACAAGGTAACATTGGTAATTAAGTTATGCGGGCATCTGCATAAACTTCGATAAAACAACAAAACGAACATCGCTTTTTTGAATTCTCCGACTAATTATCAATGTCCTGCTAAAGCAAAAAATTTCAACCCGCGCGATTACCCCTCGAGCTTGAAAGATGAGTGTTTTGCGGTGTTCCGCCTCATACGTCCGCGTTACCATCAACAGGGAAAAGTAGTATAATATATGTGCTATATAAAAACAGCAGTGGAGGCCACCTATGCTCCAAAGCAAACAATTGCGCAAGTATTTGCTCTTTCTTGTCCTGATATTGTTCCTGGCAGTAGAGGTACCCATTATTGCCGTCGGCCAACTTGCCAAACCAGAGCCGGGCGATGTCATAATTGTTCTTGGCGCCAAACTCATCGGCCACGAGCCCAGCACCATGCTTCGCTTGCGCCTGGATGAGGCCGCGAAGCTCTATCAGGCCGGGTACGCTCCTTTCATTATTGTCAGCGGTGCCCAAGGCTGCGATGAAGTAATAAGCGAAGCAGCTGCCATGCGTAACTACCTAATCGCGCATGGTGTACCTGCCGACCGCATTTTATTGGAAGACAAGTCGTTCAATACCCAACAGAATCTCGCCAATTCACTAGCCATCATGCGCGAACATGGCCTGCAGCGAGCGATTATCGTATCCAATGCTTCACATATCCGCCGCGCCCTGGTCATCGCCCATAATCTGGGCATGGAAGCCAGCGGCGCGCCGGCTCCCATGGCTAACAATGCTTATCTGACGACGAAACAATATGTGCGCGAAGGCGCGGCGATGTTGGCATTGGTTTTTAAACAACCATAACCGAACCTTTGCCCAGTAAGTTTTCAAGAGCTTCTATCGCTGCCGGCGACGGTTCAATCCAAAATTGCCGCTCGGTGCGGATAACCCGCCGGCTGTCTACGAGATGCAGGTAAACGGTTGTGGAACCAGGGTGTTTGCGAAAGACTTCCTTTAAAAGCTCTAAGGTGCGGCTTGTTTCCTGCCGCTTCAGAATCTTAATCCGCACCTCCCGCGGAGCGGCAGCTAGCGATGCAATAGCTTCGGCCAGCACCTTGACGCCTTCTTCGTTATGGGCAACCCGGCCAATCACACTTATCGGCGCGTCCGGGTACAACAGTTTGCCGTACTTTTCGAAAACGCGCGGGAATATAACCACTTCCACCTGATTGGTGAAATCCTCCAAGGTAGCGAAACACATCATCTCGCCCCCTTTGGTAGTGATGCGCTTGGCGCCGGCGATGAGACCGGCAATGCAAACTGTCTGCCCGTCCGCATACTGCATAAGCTCATCGATTTTTGTATAGTTGTTTAATTGATCACGATATTTATCCAGCGGATGACCGGTTACATAAAAACCGGTCATTTCTTTTTCCATGGCCAGCAATTGTTCCTTAGGCAACTCTTCCAGCGGCGGCGGAACAATGTCATCGGCCGAATTAACGGTTTCGTCGCTAAATAACCCCATTTGACCGGAAGCAAGGTCTCGCTGCCGACTGGCGGCTGCTTCTACGGCCTGGTCCAAAATAGCCAACAATTGGGACCGCCGCCAGCCCAGCGAGTCAAAGGCACCGCATTTTATTAGACTTTCAATGACTCGCTTGTTCACGGTCCGCATGTCCACGCGAGTACAAAAGTCAACAAGAGAAGTAAATTTGCCGCCGCTGTCACGGGCGGCAATAATGTTGGCAATAGCCGCATCGCCAACGTTTTTTACGCCGGCAAGCCCGAAGCGGATGGCCTGGCCATCCACGGTAAAGTTTTCCCGGCTGGCGTTAATGTCAGGTGGCAAGACAGGAATACCCAGCCGCCGGCATTCTTCAATATATAATCCTACCTTCTCGTTGGCCCCCATGACACTGGTCAATAGTGCGGCCATGAATTCTTGGGGGTAATGGGCTTTCAGGTATGCCGTTTGATAAGCAACCAGCGCATACGCAGCGCTGTGCGATTTATTAAAACCGTAATCAGCAAAATGAGCCATGAGCTCAAAGATATTAGCGGCCGTAGCGCTGTCAATGCCCCGTTCGGCCGCGCCGCGCATAAAATTGTCCCGCTGCGCTTCCAGTACCTCATGCTTCTTTTTCCCCATGGCCCGGCGCAAGAGGTCAGCCTGTCCAAGCGTAAAGCCGGCCATAACGGAAGCGATCTGCATAACCTGCTCCTGATAAAGGATAACGCCAAACGTTTCCTTAAGGATAGGTTCCAGCAGCGGATGAGGGTATTGAACTTCTTTTTTCCCGTGCCGGCCGGCGATAAAATCGGCCACCATGCCGCTGCCAAGCGGACCAGGCCGGTACAAGGCCACCAATGGAATTAAGTCGTCAAACCGTTCCGGCTTTAACTCTTTTACCAGGTTAGTCATTCCGGCCGACTCCATCTGAAAAACGCCCAGCGTCTCACCATTAGCGAGGAGTTGGCAGGTTTTCGCATCATCTAGGGGGATGGCGTCAATATCCAAGCGGATGCCCCGACTTTTCCGCACCAGTTCAAGCGTATCGCCAATAACCGTCAAAGTGCGAAGGCCAAGCAAATCCATTTTTAATAGACCGATTTCCTCCACCCGGTCTTTGTCATACTGGGTTGTGACAAAACCTTCGGTGGAATTTTGCAGCGGTACATACTGCGTGAGCTTTTCCTTAGCAATAACTAATCCTGCGGCATGAGTGGAGGCGTGGCGCGGCAGGCCTTCCACGGCCATGGCGAGATCTAGAAGTTTGCGCACTTTGTCGTCGGTTTCATAAAGTTCCCTCAGTTCAGTGCTGACTTCCAACGCCCGCTGTAAGGTTGTCCCCAGCTCAGTCGGTATCAATTTGGCAATACGATCCACTTCTCCGTAAGGAAGATTAAGCGCCCGCCCGACATCACGCACGGCAGCCCTCGCCGCCATGGTACCAAAAGTAATAATTTGGGCCACATGATCGGCGCCATAGCGTTTCGCCACATAATCAATAATTTGCCCCCGCCGCTCGTAGCAAAAATCAATATCAATATCAGGCATCGTTACCCGCTCGGGGTTTAAAAACCGCTCAAATAACAGTCCATACTTTAAAGGGTCGATATTGGTAATACCCAGCAAATAGGATACGATGCTGCCGGCCGCCGAGCCCCGCCCCGGCCCTACCGGAATATCCCGGCTACGGGCGAAGTTGACAAAGTCCCAGACAATTAGAAAGTAGCTGGAATAACCCATTTTTTGAATAACCGCTAACTCGTATTCCAGCCGCTCCGTTGCTTGTGCCGTTCCTGTCGGATAGCGCCGGGGCAACCGTTCGAAGCACAACCGGCGCAGATATTCGTCGGCCGTCAGCCCGGCCGGTACGGGAAACTCCGGCAGATGGAGCTTGCCAAATTCAATACTAACCTGACAGCGCTCCGCAATGACGAGCGTATTGGTAATGGCGTCAGGTCGCCAGCCAAACAGCGCGGCCATTTCGGCCGGACTTTTGAGATAAAATTCATTGTTGGGAAACCGCATTCGGCCGGAATCGTCCACTGTTTTCCCGGTCTGGATACAAAGCAAAACATCATGACATTCAGCATCGCCTTTATCTACATAGTGAATGTCATTAGTGGCTACCAGGCCTAGCCCCAGCTTATCCGCCAAAAGCGCCAGCTGGGCATTGACCTGTTTTTGCTCGGGCAGATTATGATCTTGAAGCTCCAGGAAAAAGTTACGCGGGCCAAAAATATCCCGGTATTCATGAGCTAGCGCCTCGGCCCCCTCAAAATCGCCCTTAAGAAGAAGAGCGGGAATCTCTCCGGCAATACAGCCGCTTAAACAAATTAGCCCTGTGCTATAAGTACGCAATAGTTCCTTGTCGACGCGGGGTTTGTAGTAAAATCCCTCGCTATTGGCCCGTGAAACCAGTTCGATGAGATTACGGTAACCCTGATCGGTTTCGGCAAGCAGGACAAGGTGATAATATGCTTCACCCTCGACGGCGGTTTTTTCCCACCGGGACCGGGGCGCAACATAGACTTCACAGCCGATAATCGGCTTTATCCCTGCAGCCCGAGCTTGTTTATAAAAATCAATAACGCCGTACATATTGCCGTGATCGGTGATAGCTAACGCTGGCATACCCAGCTCTTTGGCCCGGCAAACAAGATGCTTAATCCGACTGGCGCCGTCCAACAGACTATATTCTGTATGTACATGCAGGTGAACAAAACTCATTTTTCCTACTCCCGCTATTCAAATCTAAAAATTTTATTCGTGAAAAAGGGCGTCGAATCCTGTTGAAGAGCAGGTCGGAAGCAGGCAGTGACTCTTGGTTTTTCTATGCGCCGGTCTAAGTAGGAAGCTACTCTATTTTAGCCTCGCATCGCCCTGGCGAAACGTTCTTGCCGCCGCGTCCGCACATCCTTCCGGCCCGTAGCAAGGTAGGCCATGTACGGTCGCCGCTGGGGCGCGATACGCCGGGCATGAGCCACAAACATTATAATCGCAGTCAGCGCCCAAACAACAACGAACAACCTGCCGGCTGTTGATGCCAGAAATTCAGGTAACGCCGCCGAAAACAGGATCAGCAGAGCGGACAAGGTAATTAAACTGATTAACGAGCCGAACCTGCTGGTTTTTTCTTCAAAAACACGCATTCCGCCACACCTCGCTGAAGGATTGTTATTGCATAACACCATAGTAAATGATATTCACTCCAGCGCTAAATATTACCAAAAAGCTACCAGCCTATGCATACGCCGCGTTACCGCCGTTGTTCACGCACTGGGGCTTATGCACGCTCTCCTTCTCAACTTTAATATCGACGAATTTACCATGGCGCCGTGTAATATAGAAAAAGCATGCAAGACACCGTCCTGCATGCTTGTCTTTTACCTAAGGTCATACTTGCTATAAGCTGCTGCGTTCCTCCGCTACTGTTTTCCTTCAAAAGGCCGTTTAACATAGGTGGGAATGGTATAAGCGTATAGTTCTTTAACTACTTCGACAAAAGGCGGTACATAGAGGATTATCTCGTCTGACACCCGCTCGGCGCTGCTGCCGGTGACATATGCGACCCCGTTTAAAAAATCAGTAATACGTTGGCGAACTTTTGCATCCACCTTCTCCATATTAATGATTACGGCATAATTGGCTTGTAAATAATCAGCATAAAAGCGAATATCATCAAAAGTCTGGGGTGAAGCGGCGATAATCTTCAAATTAGCCAGCTTATGCAGGCGCAAGTGAGCCCGCCGTTCAGCCGCCGAAGTCGGTGCATCCTGCGGAACTTCCTCTACCGGCATAAGAAAATTGGTCAATCTTTCGATTAATCCCTGAGCCATATTATCGCCCCCCATCCTAAATCATCGCCATTTTTTGGTAAAAATTCGACACCTCTATTATTTTTCCTGCTAACAAGCGACATTTTTTGTTTTTTATGCAAATGGCCGCTCACTCCTGACAAAGGGAGCAATTTGCCGCAACTCCCTGCACCAGCACTTGCTGATCACGGCTGCCATCGCGGTATACGGTGACACCTTTGCAGCCACTGCGATATGCCAGAGAAAAAATGCGTGCCACATCGTGCGGCATGGCCTTATGCGGCAGGTTAACCGTTTTTGACACGGCGTTATCAGTATATCGCTGGGCGGCGGCCAATTGGGCCACATGCCATATGGGACGGATTTCATGAGCGGTGGCAAGCACTTGTTTGACATGATAAGGCAGTCCAGTATTCCTTACGCTTCCCTGATGCTTGATTGTTTTTTCAACGTCAGTTGTCAACAGGCCGCGTTTATCCAGGTAGGCAAGCACGGTCGGATTAATGCTTGCTAGCACTTGCCCGCCAAGCACATGTCGGGAAAAGGCAAGGGCAAACAACGGCTCAATGCCGCTCGAACAGTTAGCAATGATACTGATCGTCCCCGTCGGGGCAATAGTAGTAACAGTGGCATTGCGGACAGGCCCTATGCTGCTCTCATAAATACTGCCAGGATAGGCAGGAAAAGGACCCCGCTCCGCTGCCAATCTTGCTGACTCCCGGCGGGCTTCGGCGGTAATAAACCGCATGATATCCGCCGTCAGCAGCACCGCTTGTTTACTACCGTAAGGAATGTCAAGCATGATGAAAAGGTCGGCCAGCCCCATGATTCCTAAGCCAATTTTCCGGGTACGCAGCGTTGCTTCCGCCACAGCCGGCAAAGGATACCAATTCCGGTCAATAATATTATCCAAAAACCGGACTGCCCGACGAACGACAACGCTCAGCCGGTCATAATCAAGGTGCTGCCCGTCGGCCGCCACCATCTTGGCGAGGTTAACCGAACCTAAAACACAAGACTCATAAGGCAGCAGAGGCTGCTCGGAGCAAGGGTTGGGCGCCTCAAAATTGCCTAAATGCGGTGTTGGGTTAGCCCGATTAACGGTGTCCAGGAAAAACAGGCCCGGCTCACCATTTTCCCAGGCCATTGCCGCCATCAGATCGAATAGGCGCCGCGCCGAAACTTGGCGGACGGTACGGCCGGTGCGGGGATGCACGAGGGCAAAGGAACGATCCTGCGCTACCGCTACCATAAATGCATCCGTAATACCCACCGAAAGGTTGAAATTATTTAACACAGTACGATCCCGTTTGGCGGTAATGAACTCCTCAATATCAGGATGGTCAACCCGCAGCACCGCCATATTGGCTCCCCGCCGTACGGCGCCCTGCCGCACTACCTCGGTGGCGGCATCATACACATGCAGAAATGAAACCGGACCGCTTGCCTTGCCATTTGTGCCGGCAATTCGGTCGCCCTTGGGGCGGAGACGCGAAAAAGAAAAACCGGTGCCACCGCCGCTCTGATGGATCAATGCGGCGTGCTTTAAAGTATCAAAGATATCGCCCAGCGAATCATCAACCGGCAGGACAAAACAAGCAGCCATTTGCGCCTGCTTGCGCCCGGCGTTCATAAGCGCCGGCGAGTTAGGCAAAAACTCAAGTCCGGCCATTATGGCGTAATATTCCTGACAAGCCGCCTGTCTATCCCCGCCATACAAGGCTTCCGCTTCGGCGACATACTCGGCTACCCGCCAAAACATTTTTTCCGGCGTTTCTCCTTCCCGTAGATATCGGGCTTTAAGTACGGCCATCGCTTCGCCGGACAGCACGTCGCCCCCCTCCTTTCTTTTTGGTCTTTAGGCCCCTAAACTGCTGTTTTTCCGTGCTTTCGCCCGCTCATGGCGATCGAGAATGGCTTTGCGCAAACGAATATTCCGGGGGGTTACTTCTACCAATTCATCGTCATTGATATATTCCAAGGCCTGTTCCAGACTGAGGATCCGCGGCGGCGTTAAACGGATGGCCTCATCGGCCGAACTGGAGCGCATATTGGTTACATGCTTCTTTTTGCACGGATTGACGTCCATATCCATTTCCCGCGCATTTTCTCCCACAATCATCCCCTGGTACACGGCTTGCCCGGGAACAACGAACATAACGCCGCGGTCCTGGAGACTATATATGCCGTAGGCGGTCGTTTCCCCGTCTTCAAAAGCTACCAACGCCCCTCTCGTCCGTCCGGGAATATCGCCTTTATACGGAGCATAGCCATGAAAAACATGGTGCATAATGCCATGGCCCTTAGTGCTAGTCAAAAGCTCTGATCGAAACCCGATCAAGCCTCGGGCCGGAATGACAAATTCCATGCGAAGATAGCCAGCCAGTTCGACCATGTTGACAAGTTCCGCCCTGCGGGTACCTAGCGCTTCCATGACCGGCCCCATATACTCCTGCGGTACGTCAATGGTCAAAAACTCCATCGGCTCGCAAAGCTGCCCGTTGATGGTTTTGTATATAACTTTCGGCTTACCTACCTGAAACTCGTAGCCTTCCCGCCGCATCGTCTCAATCAGGATGGAAAGATGCAGCTCGCCCCGTCCGGCTACTTCAAAGGTATCAGGACTGTCCGTTTCCGTTACCCGCAAACTGACATTGGTCTCGGCCTCGCGGAACAAGCGGTCCCGCAGATGGCGGGAAGTAACGAATTGACCTTCCTTGCCGGCAAAAGGACTGGTATTGACGCTGAACATCATGGACAAGGTTGGTTCGTCAATACTGATGGATGGCAGCGCTTCCGGGCATTCAGGGTCGGCGATGGTATCACCGATATTTATTCCTTCCAGACCGGTAATGGCTACAATATCCCCCAGCGCCGCCTCTTTCACCTCCAACCGCTTAAGCCCCTCATACACATATAAGCGGCTGATTTTGGCTTTCTTTTCCGTATCGCCGTTAATTAGCGATACCGTTTGCCCGCTAACCACACGGCCACGCATGACCCGCCCGATGGCAATGCGTCCCACATAGTCATCATAATCCAAAGTTGTCACCATGATTTGCAGAGGACCGTCAATATCACCGGCGGGAGCGGGTATGGTCTTGACTAAAAGGTCAAACAACGGCTCCAAATTCGTACCTTCATCATCCATATTAAGTTTCGCCACCCCGGAACGGGCCGAGGTGTAAACGACAGGAAAATCAAGCTGCTCGTCGTTTGCTTCCAATTCAATAAACAGCTCCAGCACTTCATCGAGAACGTCATCAATACGCCGATCGGGCCGGTCAATTTTGTTAATGACCACAATCGGTTTAAGTTTTTGCGCCAACGCTTTGCGCAGCACATATTTTGTCTGGGGCATGGGGCCTTCAAAAGCGTCTACCAGCAGCAGTACCCCGTCCACCATGTTAAGGACACGCTCCACCTCTCCTCCGAAATCGGCGTGACCGGGGGTATCGACAATATTAATTTTAATTCCCTTATATGTAATAGCCGTGTTTTTCGCAAGAATAGTAATACCCCGTTCCCGTTCCAGTTCATTTGAGTCGAGAACACGTTCGGCTACTTGTTCGTTTGCCCGAAAGATGCCGCTCTGTTTTAGCATGGCGTCAACCAGCGTCGTCTTGCCGTGGTCAACATGAGCAATAATGGCAATATTGCGCAAGTCTGTGCGTTGCATTTTAGCTAGTCCTCCTCTGGGTAAAGCAAAAAGGATGCCTTTCTTAACTGCATCCTTAGTGTCAATACATATCAATATATTATGCGATAGCCTGCCTGTCAATTATTAACGGCTGATATTCCTTATAGATCACCCAACGTTTTTTTGACAAAAGCGTTGATTTTCTCCAGCTGCCGAATAATTTCCGGTAATTTGCCGGCATCGGCGGCCACCATCCGTTCCAGCCGCAGACGATAGGCAGCATAAATGCTCTCCAGCTGGGCGAGGTAGTCGTGAAATTGCTGCAGGGCAGGGTCGACAACAAGAATCTGCGATTTTTCCAGATGCCATTCTCTACCGGATATGACTGCCGCATCCCCGTAACCCGGGATAGTAGCCGCAAAGCCTAGTCTTTCGGCCATAAGCGCCGCGAACGGTTCAGCTGCGTCACGCTCACCGTGAACGACAAAAACCTGAGCTGGCTTGTTCTCAAAGTGGGATAACCAAGTCAATAGCTGCTCTTGGTCAGCATGGGCTGAAAAACCGTCCAGGTTATAAATTTTCGCCTTAACACTAATTTCTTCGCCGAGAATTTTTACCCGTTTGGCGCCGTCCAACAGTCGTCGCCCCAAGCTGCCCTGGGCCTGGTAGCCTACCAATAGGACACTGGCTTCCGGCCGCCATAAATTATGTTTTAAGTGGTGTAGAATGCGGCCCGCGTCCGCCATGCCGCTGGCCGAAATAATGATGGCCGGTTGCTCAAGACTGTTGATAGTTTTCGATTCCTCAGCTGTCCGGGTAAAGACGAGTTGTGGCAGCCGCAGGGGGTTATCATGCTCCCGGCAATACAGGTCATAGGCTTCACTGTCGTATTCCTGCGGGTTGTGTAAAAAAATGTCAGTGGCCGAAATAGCCAACGGACTGTCGATAAAGACCGGTACATCCGGTATCTTGCCGGCTTTTAGCAGCTTATGCAAATAATAACAAAATCGTC